>JAHCRD010000037.1 GCA_020148085.1 Patescibacteria group bacterium
TCTAACTCCGCAATTGTTGCACCAATAACTGGACCTGCCATCATCACTAGAGAACTCGCAATAGTCGCAATCGCTACAATCTTTTTAAGTAAACTCATTTTTTCGTTTTTACTTTTTAATTTTTAATTTTTTTCTGTCGCGTCGACCGTTTGACTCGCGACCTTACGTATTGGCCACGAGTTTCGCGACTCTTCAATTTTCCAATGATAAATGATAATTTAGCAACAAACAACCTTATTCCTGTGGATAACTCAAAAATAGGATTTCTTCAAAAGCCAAACTGCATTTTCCTTCTGCCAAATCCTCTTCAGCTTCTTTTAAAAGTTCCTCTTGCCTTTCGGTTAAAGTTCCCAAATTCTCAATTTCTCTTTCTACTAATTGACACATCGCATTTTCGATTTGGGCAGCATCGCCCACTACCACTCCTAAAGATTCTACTCTTTTTTTATTTTCTTCTAATTTCTTCATCTCTACCACTATTGCCTTTCCGGCTTCCCGAGATTCTTCTGGCTCTTTTATCTTAACCAATTTCTGGGCCGCCTCTGAAACACTAGCTTGAAATTCAGAAATGGCCGGCGCCAATTTCTTAACCTGATTAGTGTAAGCAATAATGGTTAATTCTTCTAATCTTTTATTAGCTAATTCTAACTCAACTTTTGGTCTCTCAGTTTCCGAAACAAAAATCGCCCGGCTCTTTTCCGTAATCTTTTTTAAAGGAAAAAGATATTCACCGGGCAAAGAAATCTGGGCAAAACCAAAGGTACCTACTAAAATTAAAATCAAACTTAAGGTAGCTAAAGCAAATTTGTATTGAAAGAACAACCGAGGAAATACCCTGAAACTATCCAGAATTAAACCACCTAGAGTTGGGCTTTCACCTAAAATTCGGCGTTTAGTTAAAATCACCCAGTCTTTTCTGGGTTTAACTTGGCGTAATGCTTTGATTTTGCCAATGAGTTGTTTTTCAGTCATTCTCTTAATTTATGACGAATTTACCCCCTTGAGTATTACACCTCATTTTAATGTTTAACGTCGGGTGTTAAACAGCTGAATTGAGTTCATTTTTCAGGGCTTTAAGAGCCCGATGAAGTGTTACTCTGACTGCTCCCTCTGATTTTTTCATAATTTTGGCGATTTCTGGAACCGACAAATCATCCAAATAACGCAAGACAATGACTTCCTGGTAACCATCTTTTAGATTAGAAAGGGCCTGTTTGACTTGGTAAAACTCAGAGCTTTTATTAGCCCTTTCTTCCAGATTCACTCGAGGATCAACTATCCGACCATACTCAGTCGAAACAATTTGGACCTGTCCCTTTTTCCGATAAAAATCAATGACTAAATTGCGGGCAATTTGATAGAGGAAAGCCGAAGGATTCTCAATCCTTGTGGTTTGTTGCTTGTTGTTTGTTGTTTGTTGTTTGAACGCCTCCCAGCCTCGCAAAAAGGTTTCTGAACACAAATCGTTAGTAATTTCTTCAGAATTTACCTTGAAATAAATAAAACGATATATTTTATCGATACACTGGTCGTATATTTTGCTAAATTCTTTTTTTAGATTCTCAAAGTTATCCATAGGTTAATTTAAGACATACTTGTCCTCTCTTCTGCCCGACCGCTTAGTTTGTAAAAAGTATTGCTTCTTTCCCCTATCCTTTTGACTAAACCCTGTTTTAAAAGAGACTCAAAGTCTCTCCTTAAGGTTCTCTTGCTTATCTCAGGAAAAATTTCCTTAACATGCTGGACCTGAATCTTGTCTCTTTGTTTTAAAATATCTAAGATTTTTTCTTGGCGCTCATTGAGAGAAAACTCTTCTTCAAGACTTAGAGACGGGCTTTCTTCTTCTTTCTGAATTGTTTTCTTTTCAATTTCCTTTTTTTGAAATTGATTAAACTTCTCGATTTCTTTCCTTATCTTACTATATTCTCTCTGAACTTCCAAGATATCCTTTGGACTAACCCAATTTTGGGCTTTGGCTACTTTTAAAAAACCGTCAAAAATTTCCAGTTTCTGTTCGGTTTCCGATAACAAATCTTTAGGATTTTTAATATTGCCCTCCAGGATAGAGATAAAATTGGCCAAAATATCATTTGCCAATTCTCTGATTTGATATCTTAAAGATTCCTTTTTAGGAAAAAGCAAGGTCAGATTGTAAACTCTGGTAGTTAAATCAACAAAATACTCCTTGTCCATAGGTCAAATTCCTCCAAAAACAAACAGTTAAGAAATTGTACCAAAAATAAAAAACACCTGCAAGCCAAACACTACGAGGCCGGGTCTCGTAGTGTTTTTAAAAATAAAATTTTTTTAGTAATTCAGAGAGGAAACGAGTTGGGAATACTGAGTTAGGTTTTCTAATTGTTCAGGAGAAAGAGTTTCTGATTTTTCTATTGCTTCTTCTATTAAATCTCCAGAAAGTTCCATTGTCTCCCCTAATTGCAACCAGTGATCGCCTTTTTGTTTTGTCAGATAATCTTCAATGTAAATTTTGTGTTCTGGAGTTGCATCAAAATCCTGGGGATTTTCTGAAAGATAACTTCTCAGAGCTCTTCTGGCAAGATGGGTAATTCCATCTCCTGTTTCAGCTGCTTCAATATATCTTTTCGCCTCGGGTAGGACGGTCTCTGGAATTTCTCCTTCTGGAAATTCCTCTTCAATCTCTACAATCATGGGCCCTTTGATTAGTTTTAAAACTGTGGCCGGAAGTGTCTGGAGAGTTTCTGGATATCTCTCCCATACTCTTGCGCCAAAATAAACCAGAAGTCCTATCACTACAATAATGACTAGGATAAACTGTCCGCTTAAAACCCTCTCTATTTTTATTTTCAGAGTTTGGAAAAACTCCATATTATTATATTTTCCTCACGTCCTAGGAAATTGTCAAGAGGAAAAAGTAAGAAAACTACCAGCTGTGGAGAACTCTATTACGAGACCGGGTCTCGCAGTATTTTATCGTGACACTAAAATAAATTGGTAGAGACCTGTCTTCTGCCAATTTTAAGATAGATGTCCTAGGAGGTGTCCTATATGTCCTATCCGAAAGAAGAGTACTCAAATAAAAAAGAGAGGAAAAGTTGGTTTTTGCCTCTCTATAAATGTCGTCGAGTTCTTTTAGTCAAAGAAAGAGCTATATGTGTTCGATAAAAACAGTCTCTTTAGATTCTTGCTCTCTGACCAGCTCTGAGAGTCCTTTATGAAGCCCTTCAAGAATCGATTGAATCTGCAGCCGAAATAAGCCATAGTCCTGCGGGCCATCTTGGTAGGTTCCATTTGCGTAAATGGCGACGGATCTATCTTGATTATCAGGGAACAAGACAGCTATTTTGCCCAGCGATGTCTTGAAGAATAAGCTACAACAGGCACATCCGTCTTCAGTAGTTACTCTTGTCATGTTTGAAAATTCAAACAAATGATTTTTCAGTTTGCTCGCTATTTCTTCAAGCAGAGTGTCATTTGGTGCAATACCGTCACAAATGGTATTTAGCTTGTCGACTATCCTAGGGAAACCAGAGTTGCCAAACCCCTCAAGGGTTGTTTTTACTTTTTCTCTCAATTTTTTCCCTCCTTTTTATGATCTGCTATCATATATTTTTAATTGAAATTTGTCAAGAAGTGTGAATGATAAAAGGCGACATACAGACTGAGGTCGCCTTTTCAGAAAGTAGAGAAAAAAGGGGGGGTGAAGTTTGTTTTATTTGGGTTTACTCCGGTTTCTGTTGCTCTTCCTTGCCTCTGATTCTATCTGCTATAGCATCGAGGTTCTTGTAGACGCCATAGCCCACTGGTGCGCCGATAACTACAGCTAAGATTAACCAGGCGAAAGTCGCTGACTCAATATCCAATCCTATATCTATCCCAAATAATGGTGAATCATCTTCGGTTTCAGTTGTTTCTGGGGTAGTCACACTGCTTCTTTGCATTGTACCCTCTGGGATATTATTGGCAGAACCTGTTGCAGCATAGAACTCCAACGCTAGAAAAGTGATAATGGCAACAGCAATGAATACCGTGGCTTTATCTCCTAATTTCATAGTGCTTTCCACCTCCTTATCGGTTTTTCAGTGGCTCGCATCCCCCATTTTTCTCCTTTCCCTTCGATGCTCTCTGTTTTCTGTACCGCCTTGTGATGCGATACCCGTGATGTCTAATCATCACAGTTTATAATGTGCAATAAAAAATCCTCCTTTTAGAGGTACCCGTATTATAGTAAATTAATTTTAGTTTGTCAAGGAAAGAGGTTAAAAGTTGAGAACTTTTTGAGGGTTTTCAAAATAAAGTTTTCTAAGAATCTCTTTACCTAAACTAAATCCTTGTGGAGTTTATTAAGAATCCTGAGGTTATGTTAGTGCAAGTAAATGAATTGTTAGTAGCTTAAGAAATAAAAAAGAGACAATGTATTTTTGCCTCTTATAGTGGTGATTGGGTATGTTTAACCGTCGACTTCTGCTCCGCCAGGTCCTCCTATTTGTCAAGATGCGAGTTTTTTACTGGCCTCGAGACCTTCAAATGCTTTCCTGTGTAGAAACTCTACTGCCCTCCCGACTATCTCCTTGTTCTTGCTTACTTTTGCCAGTTCACTTGCTCTATTAAGAGCTGTCTCTGTATTATCGATTTTTTCAATTGAATCAAGAGCATCATCTATGAAGTCAGACCATTTCCCTTTGTCGTTAGTCACGGTTAAAATCCCGTCGAGTAATTTGAAAAATGCATCTCTATAATCCAAACTAATCCCTCCTAAGAGTATACTATCAAGCCTCTCTAAAAAATCAACC
>JAHCRD010000038.1 GCA_020148085.1 Patescibacteria group bacterium
GTCTTCATCCAGCTTATCCCCAGCAACTTTTAAACTCTTTGAAGTAACTATTCCTCCCAGAGAAATCACCGCCACCTCAGTTGTTCCTCCCCCAACATCAACTAAGAAATTTCCTTTTGGTTCTTGAATTGGAAGTCGAGCTCCAATGGCGGCCGCAATCGGTTCTTCAATCAGATGAACTTCTCTTGCTCCAGCATTTTTTGCTGCATCCTCAACCGCTTTCTTTTCAACCTCAGTCACTCCACAGGGAATACCAATAATCACCCTTGGCCAGGAAAGAGGAAAAATCTTCCTCCGATGGGCTCTATCAATAAAATACTTAAGCATTTGTTCGGTAACCTCAAAGTCAGAAACTACTCCTCTCTGTAAGGGTCGGATAGCTTGAACGTAAGATGGAGTTCTGCCAACCATCTTTTTTGCTTCCTCCCCAATGGCTAAAATCTGCCCGGTCTTTTGATTGATGGCGACTACCGAGGGTTCGTTAATGACAATTCCCCTTCCCCGAACATAAACCAAAGAATATGCTGTTCCCAAATCAATGGCAATATCTTCAGTGAAATAAGATATAAATTTATTGAACATACTTTTCTAAAAAAGATAATAATTCTCTTATTTTTACCAGTTCCGTCTTCTCTCTGTCTCTCCTTTTTAGTTCCACTGAATCTTTCTCCAGGGTTCTCTCGCTTATCACCATTCTCCAAGGTATTCCGATTAAATCAGCGTCGGCAAATTTTTCTCCTGGCGATTTATCATCTCTGTCATCAAATAATACCGTAGTTCCTGTTTTAAGTAAAGCATTATAGAGGTTCTTACTCTTTTTTTTCACTTTGGGATTCTTTTGTAATTGAATCAAATGAACTTGAAAAGGAGCTATCTCTTTAGGCCAGAGGATTCCCTTTGAATCATGATGAATCTCAACAACTGCTCCCATTATCCTGGAGGGACCTAATCCATAACACCCCATCACAATTGGTTTTTTCTTTCCATCTTTATCAGTAAAGTAAGCTCCAAGGTCTTTCGAATATTTAGTTCCCAAAGGAAAGATATTCCCAACCTCAATTGATTTGTTCTCAATTAAAATTCTTTTGCAAATTGGACATTTGTCTCCGGCTTTAAGTTTTGCAACTTCTTTGTTTTGAGAAAAATCTCCTCCCGGACAGTAGAAAATTGTATCTTCACCAGCAGGAGCAATAACTTGGAACTCATGAGGAGTGCTGGCGGTAAATCCCTTTCCTGAGGCCTCGGTTAAGATGGCTCGGAGGTCGCATCTTTCTAAAATTTTATGATAAGATTTAATGATAATTTCATAGTATCTTTCAAAATCCTTCTCAGATTCATGGAAGCTGTAAAGGTCTTTCATGTCAAATTCTCTTCCCCGGAGCAAGCCTGATTTTGCTCTAAGTTCCTTTCGAAATTTCGTTTGTATCTGGAAAACAAACTTAGGTAAATCTCGCCAAGACCTAATATAACTTTTCAAAATGCGAGTCACTATCTCTTCGTGTGTTGGGCCCAACCCAACTTCACTTCTGTTTAGCTTGCATTTAAACATATCTTTACCAATTCCTTTTGACCAGCGATCGGTCTTCAGCCAAAGATCTCTTGGTTGAAAAACTGTCATCAAAATTTCCTGGCCCCCCATACTCTCCATCTCTTCCCTAATAATATTTTGAATCTTCCTTAAAACCCTCAATCCCAGGGGCAGATAAGAATAAACCCCAGCCATTTCTTTATGGACAAATCCAGCTCTAATCAATAATTTAGCATTTAAACTTTTTTCATCTCGTGGGGTTTCTTTAGTTGTTTCAGTAAAAAGTTGTGATTGTAACATTTTTTTAAAATAATCTTAATATATCTTTGATGGTAATAAAAATCATGAGAATGACCAAAATGGTAAAAAACAAGGCAGTTATATTTCTTTCAAGATTTGGATTTACTGGGCTCCCTTTGACCTTCTCAATTCCCAGAAACAGAAGCCTCCCTCCGTCAACTGCTGGAATAGGTAAAAGGTTAAACAGGGCCAGCCAGATTGAAATCATGGCAACCAGAAGCAAAAAATTACCAAAACCTATTCTTAAAGCTTGACCCATCATTTCGCCTATCCCAATCGGCCCAACAAACTTCACCCCCTCAACCTTTTCTCCTTGAATTGCTTTTCCTAAAATCTCTCCTAAAATTATTGGCATAGCAATAGTCTGGCGAGAGGTCACCAAAACTCCCTGTAAAGGAGCTTGGTACCAAGGATATTTCATCAGCACCCTCCTTACCAAGCCAACTCCCATTGCTCCCTCCCCTTCAGGCGGAGATACTCGAGGAGTTAAATTAATATCAAAAACCTCTTTCCCCCTTTTTATAGTCAAAGTAACCTCTTGACCTAAATTTTCTTCAGTAAATTCTTGAACTTCTTTAACCTTATCAATTTTTAATTTTTCATTTTTACTGTGTGGATCAGTGGAACTTTTTAATTTTGTTATGATGTCCCCTACACTAATTCCTGCCATTTGAGCTGGAGAGTCTTCTGAAACCTGAACAATCTGAACTTCTGCCCCGGTGATATTCTGATTTGCCTCGTCGGAGATGGCAGTTGGCAAACCAAATTTGAAAGCTACAAAACTTAAAATCAAAATAGCAATTATCCAAAAAGAAACTACTCCCCCAACTAAAATCAAAGTTCTTTGCCAAATGGGTTTACCAGAAAAACTCCGGGCATCTTCAACTCCTATCTTTCCCTCCTCACCTTTAATTCTAACAAACGCTCCAAAGGGTAAAAGGTTTAAAGAATAGATGGTTTCCCCAATTTTCTTGCCAAAAATTCTTGGGGGGTAACCAATACCAAACTCTTCAACCTCAACCCCAAACTTTTTAGCCAGTATAAAGTGCCCCAATTCATGCAAAACCAACAACCCAATTAAAGTGAAAAAAACAATTAAAATGGTCAAAATCATATTTCTATTTTTTATCCCTCTATTTCTTTTCTCTTGCTCTCCACCATTTCCTCTATCTTATCTTTATATTCTCCGACCATCTCTTCCAACTTCTCTTTCCCCTTGTACTTATCATCCTCTCTAATTTCTCCCCTCTGATGTCCCTGTTGAATTTCTTTCCAAGCTTTATCCCGAATTTTTCTGATAGCTTGATAAGTATCTTCAGTCTTTTTACTAAGGACTTGCAGTAACTCTTTTCTGCGCTCTCTTGTCAAGGGAGGAGCAGATAATCGGATTATATCTTTCTCCAAAACCAGAGTCAGACCAAGACCTGACTTCTCTATTGCTGCTATAATAGGTTCAACATATGATTTATCCCATGGTTCTACAAAAATCTCTCGCCAAGAACGAGAAGAAATTGCTCCCAAACTTTTTAAGGGCATCCTGGTTCCAGCAACCTCAACTTCGATGTCTTCAACCAAGGTGGCAGAAAGACGAGAAGTTCGGATTTTCATTAGCTCTCCCTTTAAAAATTCTATAAGATTTTGGAGTTCTGGTTTAATTTTGTCAATGATTTGACTATAATCCATAAGGAATTTGAATTAGAGGTAGAGCATTAGATTTTCTAAGGCTAATTTGGGATTGATATTGGTCTGAGAAATTAAGAATCTTAAATTTTCACTAATTTCAATCATCTTTTTTAACTTTATTGGATGATAATTTTGGAGACTCTTTGAAAAGCCAATAAAAGATTTTGGGTAGTTTTTCCCGACTTGCAATTTCTTTAACAAAGCTTGACGTAAATATCTTATCAAAATCTCCAAAAAAGACCCTAAATTTACAGCAAAATCTTCCTCTGGAAAAAGTTTTTTTAGATAAGAAAATCTCTGAGACAATTTTGAGTCCAAAATCTTCTGAATTAGTTGATATCTTCGAATCTCGGAATTTAATTTTTCAGGGTCTTTTAAAAAATCTATTGCCTTTCCCGGAAGTCCGGCTGAAAGAAAAATCAATTTTTCCAAAAAAACCTGAGGTGCTTTTCCTTTAAAATGTTCTTCCATTTCAGAAGAGCTTAAAGGATAGAATTTCAATATCTGGGTTCTAGATATTATGGTAGGAAGTAACATTTCTGGTTGAGAAGAAATGAGAATTAAAAGGGTCTTGCCTTTGGGTTCTTCTAAAGTTTTTAAAAGACAATTTTGAGCGGGAGTATTCAAAGCTTCCGCTGTCTCTATAATCACTGATTTGGTAGAGGAGATTTGAGACCCAAGATTTAAAGTATTTTGCAAAGCTCTTATCTGAGAGATTTGAATCTCCCTCTTTTGGGGTCGCACAATGCTTAAATCTGGGTATCTTTCTTTTTCTATATTTTTACAGGAAAAACATTCGCCGCAAGGTCGCTTTTGCCCCCCTTTAAAATTTTGAAGGGGGGTTTCGCAATTCAAAAGTTTAACAAATTCCAGAGCCACTCTCTGTTTACCCAAAGAATTCTGGCCAGAAAAAAGCATAGCTTGGGGAACCCTCTGGGTCTTAGCAATTCTCTCTAAAAACTCCCACTGAGTTTTATGACCAATAATCATGTTACTTCTTTGACATTAGGCTTTTTTTGTAGGCCTCTAAATTTTCAAGAACTATCCCTGTTCCTTTAACCACAGCTAAAAGCGGCTCTTCCCCAGTAAAGCATGGGACGCCAGTGGCTCTGGCTATGAGAGCGTCAATATTTCTCAGCAAAGCTCCTCCACCAATGAGAACCATACCTTTGTTCATAATATCGGCTGAAAGTTCTGGAGGAGTA
>JAHCRD010000039.1 GCA_020148085.1 Patescibacteria group bacterium
GATTTCGGATTGCTCTGGCAGTTGCACCAGCCTTTCCGATGATTTGACCCATATCCTCAGGATTAACTTTCAAAGAAAGCAGAACCCCCATCTCGTCAACTTTTCGGTCAATCTTTACATCTTCAGGGTGGTCAACTAGAGCTTTGATTACATACTCCAGAAATTCTTTATCAGAATCTTTGGTTGCCATAATTTCTAATCAATTATTCGATTAATCAGTAGCCCGACCTTTCAGCGATTCTCCCTTTCAATAATTCAGAGAATCGGTTTACCTGAAAAAGCTACTCTTCAATTTAATATTTTACTCTTCTAGGGAAATATGTCAACCCTTCACCTTTATTTTTTTCAAATTCTGGCTTAAAAGGTGAAGGGTCAAGCTTTTCTCCAGAAAGCTGCCAGCAAGTACTAGAGTTATCCGAACATCAGCTTTTGGAAGGCGAGGAGAGAGATTCTCGTCCCCCGCAAGAATTTGCGAGAGACACCTTCCTAACTAATGTCCGATCTAGCTTACTGACAGCCCCCCAAAGAAAAACCATTTTCCTCCTTTCTCAATTCCCTACCTTGTAAGGAACTGGGAAAGAAGGAGGAAGGAAAGTTGGGGTGCGACCAACTTCCCTTCCTCATATCAAGGCACTCCGGCTAAGGTGAAAAAGAACAATAAAAGAGCGATGCCTTGAAAAGGCGCAGGGACGCTTCATACACTATATCCACCTCTTGGGAATTACGATATAGCGCGGGCGTTTTCTTCCGTACAACCAGACTGTACCTGCCTATCTGGAGGATGCAATATTTCCATTTGGGCCTTGCACTGGCTCACGTCCCGTTTTACAGCCGGCCAAGGCATTCCGGCTAACCCTTCTATCCCTGGAATAGACCCTCGGGGTGGTCGCCCTCTACTTGAAGACCTCCGTCGTCCAAGTAGAAAACCGCTTTGATCTTGGGGGAGTCCTTGAAGCCGAGGTGGACCCCATGGTCACCTTGACCTTTTATTTCCAGGGCACGAGGATCTCCGAACTTTTTCAGGTCCTTTCCTCTATTTTTAAGGACCTCTTTGAGCCGTTTGTTGCGGCTCTTTACAAAAAGTTCCAAATACTTTTTGGAAGGGATATTGCTTATCCCTATCCAATACTTTCCTCCGCTATTTTTCCTAGCGAAAGGAAATTTTTTCTCTAGGGGATCCCAAGAATATTGGTTTCCCTGAGAATCCTTCAGTATCGGACCCTCATTTCCGCGATCCAGCAGATACTCTCGTGCCTGTTGGATAGTTATTCTTTCCATCTCTTTCCTCCTCGCTCGCCTGCGGCGGGCTTTCCTTATAGTTTTTCCTAAAAAGTGCTTTATATAATGCAACAAGGCGACTCGGAGAGAGTCGCCTCGTTGCTGATAGATTTATTTCTAATCAATAGATATCTCTTGATTAAACTCTCTCCTCTTTATGCTTGTATTATATCATACTCATATTATTTGTCAAGTACTTGAGGGGGTTTTTCTGATTTCTCTTTTTCTGGCTCTTTAGGGGGCTCTTCTTTTGGTTTCTCTTCCTCTTTTGGTTTCTCTTCCTTCAGTTTCTCTTTCGGCTTCTCTTTGGGCTTTTCCTTTTTTGGTTTCTTCTCTTTTTTCTTGGGTTTTTTATGAACGTCTATTTTTTTACCCTTAATAATTTTTTCTTCAACCAATAAATTATGAACGGTGTTAGAGGGTTGAACGCCAACACTGAGCCAATACTTAATTCGCTCTCCCTTCAATTTCTTTTCTTTGGTTAAAGGATTAAAAAAGCCAACCACTTCTAAAAACCTCCCACCCCTTGGTGGATTTTTTTTATCGGTAACTACAATCCTAAAAAATGGCTGGTTTTTTTTACCTGTTCGTAGAAATCTTATAACTAACATGTTCCCTCGCCCCTTCGGGGCTCAGTCAAATTAAAAATTAAAAGTGGAAAGTTGAAAGTTACGGTTTAAAATAGAAAATTTTTAATTTTTAATTGTGATTTTACATTTTTCATTTTTCACTTTTCATTTAGCGAAGCGCTCACCAATTTTTGACTTTTAAGGCTGTCTGGGCGGCAGTTTCTTCTGCTTCTTGCTTGGAAGAACCCTCTCCCTCAGCTACTATCTCATCATCTAAGAAAACTCCGACCACAAAATGTCTGGCATGGTCTGGCCCCCACTCCTTCAAAACTTTGTAATTCGGAGTAATTCTCACTCTTTCTTGGGCTTCTTCTTGGAATCTTGATTTTGCATCTTGATAAAGACCTTCTTTTAAAATCTTGGCTAACCGGGTAATCAAATGAGTTTTAACAAATTCCCGAACTTTTCTTAATCCCTGATCAAGATACAAAGCCCCTAAAAATGCTTCGAAGGTATTGGCTAAAATATATTGACGAGCTTTGCCAGTATCTTTTGCTTCTCCACGAGATAAAAGAAGATAATCTTCAAAATCGAGATTCTTGGCAATTCTTGATAAATTTTGAGCATTAACTAAAGCCGCCCTCCAATTAGTAAGTTCCCCTTCTGGTTTTTTGGGATATTTTTGATAGAGATATTCAGTAACAATCAGTTCCAAAACTGCGTCCCCCAAAAACTCTAATCTTTCGTTATGAGGTAAATAAAAATTTGGGTTCTCATTCAAATAGGAACGGTGAACAAAGGCCTGACAGAGTAAATCTTTATTTTTGAATTTCAAACCCAACTTTTTTTCTAATTGAGAATAATCCTTCATGTTACTTTTTCTCTATTTCTTTATTTCCGAACGGAGTGAGACAAATTAAATGAATTTATTCATTTATTTGCGAACGAGTGAGGAATCAAGGTTCTGACGGAGTCAGGTTCTTATAAACTGTGCCTAAAACTCCATTGACAAATCGGCCTGAGCTTTCTCCGCCGAAACTTTTTGCTAACTCAATTGCTTCATTGATAGCAACTTTTGGTGGTACCTCTTTTTTGTTGCCAAACAAAAGTTCAAAAAGGCCAATTCTCAAAACATTTCTATCAACCACACTTAACTGCTCAATTGGACGCTCAGGAGCTGAACTCTGAATAACCTTATCAACTTTCTCAAGATTTTTAATCACCCCCCCTGCTAAGGAGGTTGTAAATTTCTTTTCATCAAAATTCCCTCCAAATTTTTTAATGTTTCTTTTAATAATTTTATCCAAATCAAACTTTCTCTGGTAAAAATCCCATTCAAACAATGATTGCAAAACAATGGAACGAGCTAAGTGTCTGGATGACATAGATTTAGAATTTCTTCTTTGAAAGTTCTTCCAAGGTTAATGGCCTTTCTTTTTCTTTCCCTTTCTCTTCTCTTTCTTTCTCTTTCATTTCTTTTTCTCTCTTTTTTCTTTCTTTCTTTTCAAGTTTCTTCAAAACATCAATCACCTCTGCCCCTTTATAATAGCCACAGTTTGGACAAACCGTATGAGGACGCATTGGTTTTCCACATTTTGGACAAGTAACTAAAGAAGGGGTCTTTAAAAAAATATGCATTCTTCTTTTGTTCCTTCTTGATTTTGTATGACGTTGTTTTGGTACCCCCATATTATTATAATTGTTTCATTCTAACAAAAAACTGCCCACCAGTCAACCCCGTCTAACGGGGTCAATCTGGGGACAGGATTTATCGGAATTAAAATTCTGTTAAAATTAGAATTCAACCTTAAACCAATTTGCGACATTGGCGAAAAATCCTTGGAAATGAAATACTAACAGAATACCAATATATTTTGATTTATTTCGCCAAAGTACCATCATATTATTATATTTTATATATTCCTGATAGGGTGTAAAGGCCCCGATGGATATTAAAATGGTGCAACCTCCCTCCATCTGGGAAGAGGAAGAATAACAGTCAAATTTTTAGAATCGGTAGTGCAAGCACAACCTAATGAATCGGTAACTCTTAATGTTACTTGATAAGTTCCAGCACCAGAATAAGAATAGGTTGGATTTTTGTTTGTTGAATCAGTAGCACCATCGCCATCGAAATCCCACTCCCAGATTTCACAGCTAGTATCATAGCAAGAAGTTAAATCAGTTGGGCAAATTATCCTTACTTCCTCTCCTTCTACTACTTCTTCATAAACTGAGCAAAACTGAATCAATTCGCCAACATTGGGAGATTGGGGATACCAACTGAAATCAGGCCAGGGATGGCGATAGGAGTCAGTATCAAATGAGTCTCCTGGAGGAGAGGTGGGGAAAGGAGGAGAAATAGGATTATTAGGGGGATAAGACCAGGCTGATTCAGCACTCCGACTATCCCAGACTTTCACTCGCCAATAATAGGTGGTGTCATAAGAAAGGTTGGCTGAGGCATATCTGGTAGATGGGGTTTGGCAACGAGCATTAGGATTGCTAAGATTTGGGTCACAGCTCCGATTGACAATATTGAAAAAAGTGGAATCAGTGGATATTTCCACCCGATAAGCAGTTTGATTATCTTCTGGTAATTCAGGATCTGAAAATTCCCAAGATAAGAAAATAGGAGGATAAGGAGAAAAACAATAATCACCTTCCTCGAAAGAAAGATTGACAGCTGAAGGAG
>JAHCRD010000040.1 GCA_020148085.1 Patescibacteria group bacterium
GCCTCCCTGTTTTCCTACACGGGAGAACCTGCGGTTCTCCCGACCCCTCTCCTCTTTGGGTTGCCCTTTCACCTCTCCGCCGGCTTTCTCTATTTTTTCTCTAGCGCCTTTAGAAACCTTACAGTCCTCAATGATTAGTTTTTTATTTAGTTCTCCTTTGCCTAAAATTTTAACTTCTGGTACCCTACCTTTTATTTTACTGACTATTTTTCTTTCAATCAAAATTTTTGGGATAACTTTTTCCCCAGATTTAAATTTCTCTCCCAGAGTCGAGATATTTACCGTAGCTTGAATTTTCTCTCTAACTTTCTGACGATAACCTCTCAGTTTTGGATATCTTTTTATCACTTCTCGAATCATAGGTTGAAATTTTGCTCCAGCTCTGGCTCTCTGTCCTTTAATTCCTCTTCCAGAATATGTCCCCCTTTTTCCTCCCCGGCCTATTCTTTTTTTCTTTTTCGGCTTATGTTTTGGTTTTAGTTGATGTAATTGCATTTTGTTTTAGCTTTTTCAAAGCTGAAATTGTAGCTCGGGCATTATTAAGTTTGTTTCTACTCCTGGATAGGAGTTTTGAAGATATATTTTTTATTCCAGCCAAATTACAAATTACCCTCACTACTCCCCCAGCTACCAATCCCCTTCCTTTTCTTTGGGGCCGCAGTAAAACTTTAGCTGGTCCAAACTTTGCCTCAACTTGGTGGGCAATACTTTCTTCAAAAATGGGAATCTCAATTATATTCTTTTTAGCAATCCTGATGGCTTTTTCTATAGCTTGAGCTACATCTTTTCCTTTAGCTATCCCAACTCCAACTCTTCTTTTTTTGTCTCCAACTACAACCACAGCTCGAAATCTGAGCTGCTTCCCTCCAGCTGTCACTCGGGTTACTCGAGCAAGGTCTAAAAGTTCAGATTGGTACTCATCTTTAGGTTTCTTTATGTTTTGTTGAAATTTTTTTTGTATCATTTTTAGAAATTAAAAATTAGACTACAACCTACCCACCACGTCCTCCCACTCGCTTCGCGAGTGGGCCCCTTTAGAAATTTAAAACATTAGTCCTCCTTCTCTCGCTCCTTCAGCCACTGTTTTAACTCTTCCGTGATATTTGTAACCTCCTCTATCAAAGACAATTTTTTTAATTTTCTTCTCAATTGCTTTTTTGGCAATTAATTTCCCGACTTCAAGGGCTTGGTTTATTTTGCCTTTTTTTGCTCTGGGAGAAGGCTTTTTCAGCTCCAAATCATTGGCTGAAACTAAAGTTTGGGCCTTTTCATCATCAATCAGTTGGGCATAAATATGTCTACTTGACCTAAAGACACAGAGCCGAGGCACTTTGGATGTACCGAATATTTTCGCTCTCACTCTTTTATGACGCCTTTGCCTTTTTTGTTGTTTAACTAACATATTTACGTGGCGGTGGTCACTGCTGCCTTTTTCCCTTCTTTCTTTCTCACTTTTTCTCCAAGATATCTAATTCCTTTTCCTTTATAGGGTTCAGGAGGCTTTACTCTTCTTATTCTGGCTGCAAACTCTCCTACTCCCTGTCTGTTAATTCCCGAAACCGTAACTATGTTTTTTTCAACCGAAACATCTATTCCTTGAGGTATCTTCAATTTTACTGGATGGGAAAAACCAACTTCTAACTTCACCATTCTGTCTGCTTCAAGGGAGGCTCGATAACCCACTCCTCTTATTTCAAGCTTTTTCTCAAAGCCCGAAGTTACTCCATTTATATCGTTTTGTAAAAGAGCTCTCCAGAGTCCCCACAAAGCCCAGCTCCTTTTAGTTTTCTTTTTTAAAGAAACTTGAATTCTATCTTGTTTTTTCTCAACTAAAATCTCAGAAGGAACTTCTTGAGAAATTTCTCCTTTCGGCCCTTTAATTGTAACCTTTTGACCTTCTATCTTAACCTCTACTCCTTCTGGTATTAAAATTGGTTTTTTACCTATACGGCTCATAAAAATTTACCACACTTCGCACAATGTTTCTCCTCCCAATTTCTTTTTCCGGGCTTCTTTATCTGTCATCAGTCCCTGAGGAGTTGAAATGATGGCTATTCCGTAACCCCCTCTGACTTTTCCAATCTCTTTTGATTTTTTGTAAATTCGTTGACTAGGTTTGGAAATTCTCTTCAGACCAGAGATGGCTCCAGTATTATCCGAATCATATCGCAAGTAGAGTCTTGCTATCTTTTTCTCTTTCTTTCTCCTCTTTTCAATTTTGTCGAGAAATCCCTCTCTGACAAGGATTTCAGCTAAGTTATTTGTTAAATTTGAATAGGGAATCTCCACTGTCTGATGATTGACAGCTTGGGCATTTCTTATTCGATTGAGCATATCGGTTATTGGATCAGTCATAATTTTACCATGATGACTTCTTTATCCCAGGTATTTCACCCTTATTTGCCAGTTCTCTAAAGCATATTCTACATAATCCAAACTTGCGCAGATAGCCTCTTCTTCTGCCACATCTAAAGCAACGCCGAACAACTCGGGTCTTAAACTTTGGAGCTTTTTGAGCTCTTACAATTTGGGACTTCTTCGCCATAGTGGTACTACAAAGTTAGTCGCTCGCCCTCTTCCTGCCTTCGGCAGGCGCCCTTCGGGCTTCGGGCTCGCTCTTTAGAAACCCACGGTTTCTAACGGTCGGCCTGTGGCCTCCCTGTTTTCCTACACGGGAGAACCTGCGGTTCCCCCGACCCCTCTCCTATCTTGCTTATTCCTGCACCCGGATGGGAAAACCTAACAACTTCAATAACTCCATTCCCTCTTCCTTATTTTTTGCACTAGTCACAACTGTCACTTCCAGACCAAAAATTCCTTTTTCTTTCTCTGGGGTAACTTCTGGAAAAGGAGTATATTCTTTAAAACCAATAGTCAAATTTCCTCTACTATCAAATTGCTCAGCAGAAATCCCTTTAAAATCTCGAGTTCGAGGAAGAACTAGCCAAATTAACCTCTCCAAAAAATCGTACATTCTTTTACCTCTTAAAGAAACTTGAGCCGCGACTTTCATTCCTTTTTTTAAGTGGAAAGAAGAAATTGATTTTTTAGCTTCTCTTGGTCCAGGTCTCTGTCCGGTAATTAAAGCTAAATTATTAAAAATATGTTCTTGAATTTTTTCTCGCTCCTTTGAAGTTTTCCCGGTTATCATTCTTCCAAATCCACAATTAACTACCACCTTTTTGATTTTAGGCACGGCCATATTATTAGTATAACTAAATTTCTCCCGCATTGCAGGTATAACCTCCTTCTTATATTTTTCTTTTAATCTAAGCATATTATTAAATTTCTCCTCCGCATTTCTTGCAAATCCTAGATTTATTTTTTCCATTAATCTTATATTCGATTCTGGTTGGTTTTCCACATTTTGGGCAAATTAACTTTAATTTGGAAATATGCATGGGAGCAGGAACTTCAACCACCTGCCCTTTCTCTCCTTCTTTTTTTGGTCTTTTGTGAACTTTTTTTATATTAACTCCTTCAACCAAAACCTGGTTTTTTATAGGAAAACCACGGAGAACTTTTGCTTTTCTGCCTCTATCTTTTCCTTTAATTATTAACACTTGGTCTCCTTTGTGTATCTTCATATTTATACAATTTCTTCAGCTAAGGTGGCTATTTTCTCAAATCCTTTTTCTTTCAATTCCCTAGGGATAGGTCCGAAAATTCTATTCCCCTTTGGATTTTTTTTATCCACTAAGATACAGCAGGCGTTCTCATCAAACCTAATATATGAGCCATCTTTCCTCCGATAAGCTTTTTTCTGCCTAACAATCACTGCCCTGACTTTATCGTGGGTTTTAACTTCTTTCCTTGGTTCAGCATCTTTTACGGTTCCAACGATAATATCCCCAAGTTGAGCATAACGCCTCCTGGTGCCACCAGGAACATTAAAACATTGAACCACCTTTGCTCCACTGTTGTCAGCTACTTTTA
>JAHCRD010000041.1 GCA_020148085.1 Patescibacteria group bacterium
ACAAAGTCCAAATTTTCTCATAAATCCTTTTTTTCGACCACAACGAAAACAACGTCGGACAATTCTCGATTTAAATTTAGGTTTCTTTTTCGACTTTGCAATTTGAGCCTTGGTTGTCATTTTATTTGATTGGAAATCCTAATAATCTTAATAATTCTATACCTTCTTCCCGGTTTTTAGCCGTGGTCACCACGGTTATCTCAAATCCAAACATATTTTTTACTTTCTCTGGTGATATCTCTGGAAAGATAATGTGTTCTTTGATGGCAATAGTTAAGTTTCCTTCTCTGTCAAAAGATTTTGGATCTATTCCCTGGAAATCACGAGACCGAGGAAGGCTAATATGAATTAATCTCTCTAAAAAATCATACATTCTTTGACTTCTCAAAGTAATTTCTACTCCAACCGGCATCCCCTTTCTTATTTTAAATCCTGAAATTGATTTTTTAGCACAAGTTTTAATCGGTCTCTGACCAGTAATTAAAGACAGGTCTTCTAAAATAGCGTCAGAAATTTTTTTCTGCTCCTCAGTTGTCTTGCCAGAAATTAATCTACCAAAACCAGTATTGACCACCACTTTCTCAATTCTCGGAACAACCATCTTGTTCTTATAGCCAAACTTTTCCATCATCTGAGGTATTACTTCTTTTTGATATTTTTCTTTTAATCTAAGCATATTTTTATATTTCCTGTCCGCATTTCTTACAAATCCTATTTTTTTTCTTATCAACGATTTTATATCCCACCCTAGTAGCTTTTCCACATTTTGGGCAAATTAGTTTTAGATTGGCAACATTAATTGGAGCAGGCATTTCAATAATCTGACCCTTTTCTCCTGTCTTTTTTGGTCTAACATGTTTTTTTCTTATATTAACTCCTTCCACTACCGCTTTTCCCTCTTTGGGGAAAGCTTCTAAAATCTTACCTCGCTTTCCACGATCTTTACCAGAGATTATTAGTATCTGATCACCTTTTTTTATTTTCATACTTTGAACGTTTAGTGAAAAACATAATGAGCGAAGTTCATTAGATTAATTCTTCAGCTAACCCGGCTATTTTATCAAACCCTTTTTCCTTTAACTCTCTTGGCACCGGGCCTAAAATTCTTCCTCCTTTTGGTTCTTTTGTTTTTCCTTCCAGCACTACACAGGCATTGTCGTCAAATCGGAGATAAGAACCATCTGACCGCCTGAAAGGGTTTCTCTGCCGGATAATCACTGCTCTAACTACATCGTGTTTTTTCACTAACCTTCTTGGTTCAGCCACCTTAACCGTACCAACAATAATATCTCCGATTTGAGAAGTGCGCCTTCGAGTACCACCGAGCACTCGAAAACACTGGATGATTTTAGCACCAGTGTTATCGGCAACTTTTAGCATTGTCTGTGGCTGAATCATAGTTTTTTTATCACTCTCCAATTTTTTCCTTTACTTATTGGTCGGCATTCCTCAATAATCACTTTATCTCCAACCTTATATTCTCCCTTTTCATCATGGGCTTTATATTTTTTTTGAACTTTATATCTTCTCTTATATCTGGGGTGCTCTTTAACTCTTTCCACTCTTACCACCACCGTTTTTTGCATTTTATTAGATATAACTGTTCCAGTTAATTTTTTCTTAGGCATATTTCTTTATTAAAGTTAGTATCCTAGCAACTTCTTTTTTTATTTTTCTAATTTCTCTCACATTTTTAACTTTACCTGAATCTAAATCAAACCGTAATTGACGTAATTTCTCCCGATTTTCTGTTAAAATTTTTTGTAATTCAACTTGGGATTTTTGTCGTAATTCTTGAGTTTTCATAATTACCGTTTTATAAATTTTGTTTTAACTGGTAATTTGGCTGCCGCTCTTTTTAATGCCTCTTGAGCCTGTTCTTCCTTTATCCCCTCTAATTCAAAGATAATCCTACCAGATTTTATTGGAAAAACATAGTGATCCACTGCCCCTTTTCCGCCACCCATCGGAACTTCAGTTCCTTTTCGAGTAACCGGTTTTGCTGGAAAAATTCTAATCCAGAGCTTTCCTCCTTTTCTTAAATATCTAATGATAGCTCTTCTAGCTGCTTCAATTTGCCGAGCGGAAATCCACCGAGTTTCTAAGCTCTTCAATCCAAATGAACCAAAAGATAGCTCGGTTCCTCGAGTTTCAATTCCTTTACTTCTTCCTTTTCGCCATTTCCGATGTTTTACTTTTCTCGGCATTAAAATAGCCATATCATTCAAATTTTTCTCCTTTATATATCCAGACTTTTACTCCAACTACTCCGTAAGTGCAATAAGCTCGAGCTTGAGCGTAATCAATATCTGCCCGAAGAGTTTGACGAGGAAGTCTTCCTTTTTTTAACCATTCAGTTCTGGCAATTTCAGCTCCGCCTAATCTACCAGCCACCTCCACCCGGCAGCCTTCCACTCCTTTTTGGGTTATAATTCTGTCCAGGGCCTGTTTTAAAACGCGTCTATGGGGAATTCTCTTCTCAATTTGTTGAGCAATCCATTGGGCAGACAAAGAAGCAGAAAACCAGGGATTTTTAATTTCTTTAATCTCGATTTTTAGCTCTCTTTTTGCCTCAGAAGGTGATGGAAAAGTAGCGTCTAATTCTTTTTTTAATTCCTCAATCCCTCCCCCTCCCCGACCGATGATAAGACCTGGTCTGGCTGAGGATATAATAACACTTAATTTCCCAGGAAATCTCTCAATTTCAATTTTTTCTATTCCAATTTTTCCCAATTTTTTTCTTAAAAATTCTCTAATTTTAAAATCCTCCTCTAAATATTTGGGGAACTTTTTTTTATCCAACCAACGAGAATTCCAATTAGCCAGATCTTTTATTCGATAGACTTTTGGGTGAACTTTATGTGTCATACTTTAAAAGGCTTTTCGCCTAAAAACTTTTCTTATTCCTCTTTCAATCTTTGGTTTAGGTACTTCAACTTCCGGCCTAAATTTTGGTTTTTCTGGCTTAGGTATTTTTTCCTCAGGTTTTTCAACCTTTTTAACTTTTTTCATCTTTTTTACCTTTTTTGGTTTCTTTGTAATTTCATCTAAAATCAAAGTTACATGGGAAGTCTTTTTTTGAATTTGCTCAGCCCTTCCCCGAGCTCGAGCCCGCCATCTTTTCAATTTTGGTCCTTCATCCACTGAAATTTTTGAGATATAAAGATTACTTTCTTCGAGTTGAAAATTATGAACAGCTGAAGCAATGGCTGATTTTAAAAGTTTTATTAAAGGCCTGGCTGCTCTCTTGGTGGTAAAGCCTAAAATAGTTTGAGCTTCTTCTGCTCTTTTTCCTTTAATCAGGTTAGTAACTAATCTAACTTTTCTCGGAGCAATACGTAAATAGCGAAGTTTAGCAGTTACAGGCATATTTATTCTGGGGTTTCTTTTATTTTTTCTGTTTCTCTCTCAGCTTTTTTTGCTTCCAATTCTCTCTGCATTCTTCCGCCATGTCGGGAAAACTTTGTGGTTGGAGAAAATTCACCGAGCCGGTGGCCAACCATCTCTTCGGTAACCTTAACTGGTATAAATTCTCTGCCATTATGAACTCCAAAAGTAAAACCAACCATCTCGGGAGTAATGGTGCAACTTCTCGACCAAGTTCTGATGATTTCTTTCGCCCTCGGTTTCAAACTTTTGATTTTCTTTAATAATTTCTCGTCCACATAG
>JAHCRD010000042.1 GCA_020148085.1 Patescibacteria group bacterium
TATTAGGCCTTCACTCGGAGAGCTTCAAAAAAATCCTCGCTCATCGTCGGCTAAATTAAGAGCAGCAATTAAAATATGAACCACCAAACATTTGTTTCTGCTTTGATTTTTCCGCTTAAGGTCAGCTTCTCAAGAGAGATTCTCCTCCGATTAATTTTAGTAATGATTTTATTTTTAATTCTTCCCCTTTTAGCTTTCTATGTATTTCAGGTAGGAACAATAATCAAGGCAAATTATTTAATTAAAATTTACACTCAAGACCTTAAAAATCTTTCTTTAGAAAATCAGATGCTTAAAATTGAAGCAACTCGGAATCTTTCCCTGAAGAGTATTGAAAAAGAGATTGAGAAATTAAATTTTGTTCCTGTCTCTGAAATTAGATATATCCCGGTATCTTACGATTATTTAGTAAGAGAAAACCGCTAATATGAAAAATTGGAAAGTATATGTGATACTTTTTCTTTTTATTGGATTTATAGGACTTATTTTTTTTCAACTCTATTCTCTCCAGATAAAAAAGGGAGATTATTATGGAGCTTTAGCCTTAGGTCAGCAGACATCTCCTGATGAAGTTCCAGGAAAACGAGGGGAAATTTTTTTTAGTACGAAAACCGAACCTTTAGCTCAAACTAAAAGGAAAAATATCATTTATATTTTTCCTGAAAGAATAGAGGATAAGCAAAAAACTGCTGAATTTTTGTCAGAGGTTTTAACCGAAGAAAAAGAGACACTTTTGGCTTTGTTGGAAAAAGGAGAAGTTATGCGTAGAGAGGTATCTGAAAAGAGTGTTCAAAAAATAGAAGAGGAAGATTTAGCGGGAATTTATCCCGATGAAATTTCTGGCAGGATTTATCCTTACGCTACCCTGCTTTCTCATATAATTGGTTTTACCAATCAAGCCGGGGAAGGGCAGTATGGCTTAGAAGGTTATTTTGATAAGATTTTAAAAGGAAAAGATAGCTTTCAGCAGAAAGAAAGGTCACCTCTTGGCTATTTGGCTTTATTTTCAGATGCCCGAGCAGAAAGTTTCAATGGGAGTGACCTTTATTTAACTTTAGATTATAATATTCAATATTTCTCTGAGAAAGTTTTGCAAAGTGCCAAAGAAAAATGGGACATTGATTCTGGCCAAATTATAGTCCTGGAGCCCTCCACTGGAAAAATTATAGCTTTAGCTAATTTTCCAAGTTTTGACCCCAATCAATACGGGGAGGAAGAAAATTTCGAGATATTTCTTAATGTTGCTGTGCAGAGACTTTTTGAGCCAGGCTCTGTTTTCAAACCAATAACTTTTGCTGCTGCTCTACAAGAAGACGAAATTAGTCCCCAAACAGAATACGAAGACAAAGGCTCTGTTGAGGTTGGTGGACCTCCCATTTACAATTTTGAAAAAAGAGTTTGGGGGTCACAGACTATGACTGACGTTCTTGAAGAATCGATTAATACTGGAGCAGTTTTTGTTCAACAAAAACTTGGCAAGGAAAGATTTTTGAGCTATTTAGAAAAATTTGGATTTTTTGAGCTAACTAACATAGACTTACAGGGCGAAGAGTTTTCAGAGAATAAAACTTTAAGAAATGGCTACCCCCGAGATTGGGCTGTCGCCTCTTTCGGCCAAGGAATTCAACTTAATACTATGCAATTAGCCATGGCTTTCGGAGCTATAGCTAACGGAGGGAAATTGATGAAACCTTATATTGTTGAAAAAATAATTCAGAGTGATGGCGGAGAACTTGCAACAACCCCGACATTTCAAAGAGAAGTGATTTCGGAGCGGACTTCTGCCAAACTCACCGCTATGTTAGTGAGTGTGGTGGAGAATGGGTCTGGCAGAAGAGCAAAAATTGCGGGATACTTTATTGCTGGGAAAACTGGCACAGCCCAGGTCTCCTTAAAAGAAGGGGGATATTCTGAAGAAAAAACAATTCAAAGTTTTGTCGGTTTTTTCCCGGCTTTGAATCCAAGGATTTTAATTTTAATAAAATTGGATAATCCCAAAGGAGTTAAAACAGCTGCCTACTCTGCCACCCCTCTTTTTAGGGAGTTAGCAAAATACATTATAGATTTTTGGGAAATCCCACCAAGCTACGAGTAAATATGTTCAACCTTTTCTTAAAATTTATATTTTTGCGGAAAAAACCCAAAGTGATAGTTGTTGGTGGTGTTAGTTCTTCGCTCGCAGTTGCTGCGATTTTTCAGGTTTTGAAAAATTTTTTTAAAGTCAAAAAAATAGAAGAAAAAGTAAGATTTAAAGATATCTCAAAAAATGATATCTTGATTTTTGATTTTTCAAAACTGAGTCCTCCAAAAAAATTCAAATTCTGGCTGAAAAATTCTTCTCTGCCAATTTTAGCTATATCTTCCCTTGGGGAAATTCCTCCAAGCGAAATTATTTTTGCTTCACCACGTTCTCCGGAGCTTGAAAACTTGGCTCAGTTTTTGCCCAGTTTCAGTTATTTAATATTAAACTTCGATGATGAGACGGTGAGATCAATAGGGGATAAATTAAATGTTAATCAGATAACTTTTGGCTTTGATCAAGGTTCCGACTTCCAAGTTATAGATTTGAGAATCAACAAAAATGGTACAAATTTTAAACTGAATTTTGAGGGGAACATTTTGCCAATTTGGTTGAGAAATCTTTTCGGCAAAAAGAATATTTACAGTGTTCTGGCTGCTGTTTGCGTTGGCTATACTTTAAATCTTAATTTGGTAAGATTATCTCGGAATTTAAAAAGTTATCAAGGGGTTGAGGGGGAAGGAAAATTAATTGAGGGAATTAAAAATTCTTTTTTGCTTGATGATAGTAAAAATGCCAGTCCTTTTTCTATGAATGAGATGCTGGGAATTTTGGGGAAAATTGGAAAAGAAGGGAGAAAAATTGCGGTTTTGGGAGATATTTTGGGAATTGGAAAATATACTATTGAAGCTCACGAAGCAATTGGAGAAAAGGTGGTCCAAAATGCTGATTTACTTTTCACCGTAGGGGCGAGGGCAAAATTTATTGCCAAAGGAGCAAGAGAGAAAGGAATGGAAGCCAGAACGATTTTTGAATTTGATGAAACTTCAAGAGCTGAAATTGCTTTACAAAAAGAAATAAGAGAAGGCGATTTAATCTTGATAGATGGCTCAACCGAAATGGAAATGCCAGACATCATCAAAGAAGTCAAAAGAATTTGACAATTTTTTATAAGATGGTATAATTAAGCTGATAAGTTCTTTTAAGTAAAAATTCACAGATTGACAGGAGGTAAGAAAAATGTTGCATCTGCTTGCTATATTTGTGTTTTTTTTTGTTGCTTGGTGGGTAGCCGCTGATGCCAAGAAAAGAGGATATAATGATTATCAAGTTTTCGGCTGGTTTTTCGGAGTTTTGCTCCTTTTTGTCGTATTTCTGCCCCTTTATCTTGTCCTGAGATCCAAGAGGCCAAAACCTACCAGACCAGCCGCTACAACTAAGGTATGTTCCTGTTGTGGTGAGCCTTTCCAGGGTAAGGTTACCTTTTGTCCTTACTGTGGAGAAAAACTTTGATTATCTAGGCTGGCTTGTGTCTAACCAAAGACACTTGCCAGCATTTTTATTTGTGGTAGAATGAAAGCGAGTTAATGAATAGGCCCTATCGTCTAATGGTTT
>JAHCRD010000043.1 GCA_020148085.1 Patescibacteria group bacterium
TTATCTTTCTCTTCAATCATGCCCCAAAAAATTTTCCGCTCCTTTCCGATTCCCTCGACAACTACAAATATATTCAGTGATTTTAGGTTCATCATTCCTCCTTATTTATTGGATTCTTCCCAAACAAAATTGAAAAGGAGCTACACTCCTTTTGTGCCCCCAGAAGGAATCGAACCCTCGTCAGAAGCTTAAAAGGCTACTGCTTTACCACTAAGCTATGGGGGCGTCGCGGCACTGCAAATTATATCCCTTCTTTTTTTAATTCTTCTAATAATTCTTTTTGTTTCTTAGTTAATCTTTTTGGCGTTTTAACAACCAATTCAACATACATATCACCCTTTCCATAACCGGAAAAATGAGGAATTCCTTTATTAGAAATTCTTAAAATTTTTCCTGATTCAGTGCCGGAGGGAATTTTTAATAAAACTTTCTTGTCTTCGAGGGTTGTTATTTCAACTTCATCTCCTAAAGTGGCCTGAGAGAAAGAAATAGGAATTTTTAGATATAAATCATCTCCTTTTCTCTTGAAAATTGGATGTTTTTTAACAAAAATTCTAGCGTATAAATCTCCTGGTTTACCTCCCTTTCGTCCCGCCTCACCCTTACCCTCAACCTTTATTACCTGGTTAGTGTCAACTCCAGCTGGAATAAAAATTTTAATATCCTCAGTTCCTCTTACCCTTCCTTCTTCTTTACAAACATTACAAGGTTTTTCTGGTCGATATCCTTCTCCTCCACATTCAGGACAAATAATGTATCTGGTGAAGGAACCGAAAAATGTCTTTTTGATTTGTTGAACCTCGCCTGTCCCCCGGCAAGAAAAGCATTCACTAATTGGAGTCCCTGGCTCAGCTCCGCTTCCCTGGCAGCGAGAACAAAAAGTCATTTTAGCTAAAGTTATTTCTTTTTCCTTTCCTTTTAGAGTATCCTCCAAAGGAATTTCTATCTCAACTTCAATATCTTTCCCTTTCTTCAAATCTTTTCTTCTCTGAGGTTGACCAAATCCAAAAATTTCTTCCATCATCTCTCCTAAATCCCCGAAATCAAATTCAAAATCCTCGCCAAATTTTCCTCTGCCAAATCCGAAATCAAAACCCGGTTCAAAACCAGCTCCTCCTTCAAAAACTCGGCCAAATCTATCGTATTGAGTTCTTTTTTCTTTATCGGAAAGTATCTGATAGGCTTCTGCTATCTCTTTAAATTTTTTCTCATCTCCTCCTTTATCTGGATGGTATTTATGGGCAAGTTTTCGGTAAGCTTTTTTGATCTCCTCTGGGGAGGCACTCTGGGAAACACCTAATATTTGATAGTAATCCTTGCTCATTGAAAATTGAAATGAATTTTTAATTCATTGATCATTGTTTTTCCTTGAATTCTCCTTCTTCGGCCGAAGGTCCTTCTTCTGGTTTCTCCGGTTCAGCTTTTCGATATAGCTCGACTCCGATTTTTTGAATAGCCAGAGAAAGTTCCGAAGTTTTATTTTTTATCTCTTCTATATTATCACTATCTTTAACTTTCTTCAAAGCTTCAATTTTTTCTTCAATTTCCTTTTTTGAATCTGGAGAAATTTTATCCCCGGCCTCTCTCAAAGTTTTTTCAGTAGTATAAATCAGATTATCAGCCAGATTTTTAGCTTCAATTAATTCCTGTTTCTTCTGATCTTGGGCGGCATGGAGCTCAGCTTCTTTCTTCATTTTCTCAATTTCTTCTT
Organism: Patescibacteria group bacterium; assembly: GCA_020148085.1. Classification (GTDB taxonomy): domain Bacteria; phylum Patescibacteriota; class Minisyncoccia; order Minisyncoccales; family CG1-02-41-26; genus JAHCRD01. The sequence goes on from JAHCRD010000043.1 coordinate 1,712, forward strand.
TTGATATCCCAATGGAACCTTCAATTCTAATTGATTGAGCCGTACTGGTTGCTTTATCTTTGGCCGTAACGTTCAGAATGCCATTAGCATTGATGTCAAAAGTTACCTCAATCTGGGGAATTCCTCGGGGAGCCGGAGGAATACCATCCAACATAAATCTTCCTAAAGTTTTGTTATCGGCGGCCATCGGTCTCTCCCCCTGTAAAACGTGAATTTCAACTGATGGCTGATTATCAGCAGCGGTAGAGAAAATTTGGGTTTTTCCAGTAGGAATAGTAGTGTTCTTTAGAATTAAAATAGTATCTACTCCTCCTAAAGTTTCAATTCCCAGAGATAAAGGAGTAACGTCTAAAAGTAAAACCTCTTTAACCTCTCCTTGTAAAATTCCAGCTTGAATGGCTGCTCCAATTGCTACCACTTCATCCGGGTTAATTTCTTTGCAGGGCTCCTTGTCAAAAAGATTGCGAATCTCAGTTTGGATTTTTGGCATTCTGGTCTGTCCTCCTACCAAAACTATCTCTTCAACATCTTTTGGATTAAGTTTTGCCTCTTTTAAAGTTTGCTTAACTAATTCAATTGATTTTGAAATATAATCTGAAACCAAATCTTCTAATTTAGCCCGACCCAATTTGTAATAAAGATGTTTGGGACCAGCAGCATCAGAAGTAATAAAGGGGAGATTAATTTCGGTTTCTAAGGTGGTGGATAACTCTATTTTTGCTCGCTCGGCTGCTTCTTTAATTCTTTGTAAAGCCAAGGAGTCTTTTGACAAATCAATTCCCTGGTCTTTTTTAAATTCAGCAACTATCCAATCCATAACTCTCTGGTCAAAATCATCACCACCAAGGTGGGTGTCACCGCCGGTTGCTTTCACTTCCACCGTATCTGGACCTACATCTAAGATTGAAATGTCAAAAGTTCCTCCCCCAAAATCATAGACGACAATTTTCTTTTCTCCCTTTTTAGTCAATCCGTAAGCTAAAGCGGCAGCGGTTGGTTCATTAATTACTCTTTTAACATTAAATCCAGCAATTTCCCCGGCTACTTTAGTAGCTTTTCTTTGAGAATCGTCAAAATAAGCCGGACAGGTAACAATGGCTTCATCAATGCGTTTCTCTCCCAGTTTTTCTTCAGCATCTATTTTCAATTTCTGTAAAATCATTGCCGAAATTTCTGGGGGTTTGTACCATTTGTCTCCCATTTTTACTTCTACTCCACCATCAGAAGATTCTTTAATTTGATAAGGTAAAAGTTTTTTATCTCTCTGAACTTCGGGGTCAGAGTAACGACGACCCATCAACCTTTTAATTGAAAAAATAGTATTTTGAGGATTAGTAATCTGTTGTCTTCTAGCCGTAATCCCTACCATTCTTTCCAGGTTCTTGGCCAAAGCAACAACCGAGGGAGTGGTTCTTCCCCCTTCTTTATTTTCAATAATTTTCGGCTGGCCAGCTTCAACTACGGCCATCGCCGAAAAAGTTGTACCAAGATCAATACCTAGTATTTTAGGCATATTTTTTTAATTAATTAGGATTTAGGCGGTTTTTGTTCCTTTTACCTTTATTTTAATTTTCTTTTCTTTCTCTTTCTTTACTGGTTTTCGTTTAGGAATGACCACTTTCAATATCCCTCCCTCAAAAGAAGCTCCAGCTTTCTCTCCAATCACCTCTACTGGTAGAGGAACTGCTCTTTTGTAAAAACCTCTGCTTAATTCCTTTCTGTAATATCCTTTTCCTTTCTCTTCTTTCTTCTCTTCAGCCCTAGCTTCAACCTTCAAAATATTATCTTTAACCTCAACCTCTCTATTTTTGGGGTTAGCTCCGGGAAGCTCAACCTCGGCCACTACATT
>JAHCRD010000004.1 GCA_020148085.1 Patescibacteria group bacterium
GGTCAGAAAGAATTTAGCATTCCCCTTCAGACACTCAAAGCGACAGCTCCTGAAGTTCTGTTTATCCCCGGTTACTATACTGAAGCTGCTCTGATTGCCCAGGAGGTCCGGGCTATGGATTGGGATATCCCCATTATAGGAGGAGATGGTTTTCATGCCCCTGATTTGATTGAGATGGGGGGCAAGGCGGTAGATGGAGTGAGATTCACCACGTTTTTTGTAAGCACAAATCCTGACCCAAAAGTAAAAGATTTTGTAGCTGCTTACCAAAGTAGGTTTGGATCCGAGCCCGGCTGGATAGCTGCTCATGGCTATGATGCACTGAATATTATTGCTCAAGCCATAGAAAAAGAAGGTGCTAATAGAGAAGCTATCCAAAAGGGTTTATCGGGAATCGAGAATTTCCCAGGAGTAACCGGAACCATTAGTTTTGATGAAAATGGAGATGTTATAAAAGAGATCTGGAGCTTGGAGATAAAAGAAGGAAAATTCCAGCTTTCTGGCATCTATAAATAACTCGAATCAAGCTATGAGATTTTTCTTTCGGCCAACTAAAGAAATGGTTCTTATTTTAGTTATTGCCCTTTTACCTGTTTTTATTTTTGGAATTATTGCTGTTAATCGAAGTGTCGAGGTAGCCCAAAAAGCAGCTGAAAAAGAAGATGAGATTCTGGTAACTAATTTGGCAAATCAAACTCGCCTTCATTTACGGAGAGCCGAGGATATAATTAAATCCTTGGCTGCTCTTCCCCTGGAAGATATTAATGAAAATAGTTTAGGGGCAGTATATGAAAACAACAGTTTTCAGAACCTACCCATGCTTGAATCCTTAATTGTTTTAGATGAGGAAGGAATTCTCAAGACTATTTATCCCCCAAAAGAAGAATTACTTGAATTGGATTATTCTCGCCAGCCCTTTTTTGATTTTGTTAAGACAAAAAACGAAATATTTTTCTCAAGAGTGAAGTTTTCTTCTGTTACCGAACAGCCAGTAGTTGGGATTGCCGCTCCCATTTTTGAAAAAGAAGACCCAGCCGGAACGTTGATAGGGGTTATCCAGGGATTCATTCGGCTTCAGGGTCTTTCTTCTTTAGTTAAGGAGTTTGGGCTTGAGCGCATAACTGGAGAGGCCTTTTTAGTAAATCAGTTTGGAGAAATCATTGCTCATCCTGATTATCATTTAGTCAGAGAACAAGAAAATATTGCCAATATCAACCCCGACCTTACTAAAGAATTGCGAGAAACTACAAAAGAAAGAGGGACATTTCAATATTCGAGTTCTGAAGGAGTTGAGTATTTGGTTAGTTTCCAAACAATTTCCCCTACCAACTGGAAATTAATAATTCAGCAAGAAATGGGGGAAGTTTTGGCTACCCCTTCGAAGTTGCGCCAGTTTTTGTTAATTATCTTAGCCCTAACTTTTTTGGGAGCTGGAGTAATCAGCTACAGGGTTGCTTCCTACGTTGTCCAACTTAAGAGAAAATGGGAAAGGATTAGAGAGGAAAGGTTAAAGGAATTAGAAGAGATTAAAAGCACTTTAGAAGTAAGAGTTATGGCCAGAACCCGACAGCTGAGAGAACAAGCTGAAGCTCTAAGGAAAGAAAACGAGGAGAAAACTAAGGAGCTAAGGGAGAGATTGGAAGAGCTTGAGAGATTCCACAGAGTGACTGTTGGTCGAGAACTGAAGATGCTAGAACTCAAAAAACAAGTCAGAAAAATGGAAGCTCAGTTAAGAGAAACAAACCTCGCCCTTAAAAATTATGCCAAAAACTCAAAAAAAGAAAAGAAAAAATAAATTAAAAGATTCTTTTCTAAATACCCAGACTGAAATTATAGAAGGAGTACCTGAGGCAATAAAGGGAACCAGAGAAGCCTTACTTAATATCCTTGAAGATGTTGAAGAAGCCAGAAGGGCAGCGGAGGAAGAAAGGGACAAAACCTTAGCTATTATTGAAAATTTTCCAGAAGGGCTTTTGTTTTTTGACAAGGAAAACAAGCTTTCTTCAGTTAATCCCAGAGCTCAAGATTTTTTTGGATTGGAACGGGAGAAATTAATAGGGAAAAGCATTGGAGATTTGAGAAAAATCTCTCCTCTGACACCCTTGATAGAGATTTTAGGAAAAGAGATTAAAGGAATTTATCGAAAAGAGCTGAAATCAAGGGAGGACTTGATTCTTGAGGTATCTACAATTGCAATAATGAGGGAAGAAGAAAAAATAGGAACTTTGATTACTTTAAGAGATGTAACTCGAGAGAAAATTATTGAAAGGTTGAAAACCGAATTTGTCTCGATTGCTGCCCATCAGCTGAGAACTCCTTTGTCAGCAATAAAATGGACGTTGAGAATGATTTTAGATGGAGATTTAGGGGAAGTTCCCGAAGAGCAAAGAAAATTTCTTCAAGGAACGTACGCCAGCAACGAGAGAATGATAAAATTAATCAATGACCTTTTGAATGTAACCAGGATTGAGGAGGGAAGATTCCTTTACAATATTCAAAGCAGAGATATAATAGAGGTGGTAGAAAAACTGATTCGTCCTTTTAAAGAAATAGCTCAGAGAAAGGGGTTAAAATTTGAATTTAAGACACCAAAAAAGAAAATTCCTAAATTGGAGGTCGATACAGAAAAAATCTCCCTGGTTATTCAAAACTTAATAGATAATGCCATTCATTATACAAAATCAGGGGGAGTAGTAAAAGTTTCCATTGAATTCTTAAAAAAGAAAAATCAATTTCTATTTTCATTTAACGATACTGGAATTGGTATTCCTAAAAATCAGCAAAAGAGAGTGTTTACGAGATTTTTTAGGGCAGCAAATGCCATAAGGGCAGAAACAGAAGGAACGGGTCTGGGTCTTTTTATCGCCAAAAATATTGTTGAAGCCCACGGCGGCAAAATTTGGTTTGAGTCGGTGGAAAATAAAGGGACAACATTTTACTTCACTTTGCCCGTAAAAGAATAAATTGGGTTTATTTTATTTTCAATTTCTGTTATAATGATTTAAAAGGTCAAATTAAATAAAACTATGGCTAAAAAAATTTTAATTATTGAAGATGAAGAGATAATCTACAGTTTGCTGCAGAAAAAGCTGACCGGAGGAGGTTATGAGGTTTCAATTGCCAAAGATGGAGTTGAGGGGTTGGAGAAGATGAAAACGGTAAAACCTGATTTAGTATTGCTCGATATTATTATGCCTCAAAAAGGAGGATTTGAAGTGATGGAGGAGATGCAAAGGGACGAGAATTTGAAAGATATTCCAATAATTGTTATTTCCAATTCCGGTCAGCCAGTTGAGTTGGATAGAGCCAAGGAATTGGGAGCTAAAGATTGGTTGATAAAAACGGAATTTGATCCCCAGGAAGTGCTTGAAAAGATTAAAAAACAAATCGGCTAAAACATTATGGCAAAAATATTAATCGTTGAAGACGATAAATTTTTAAGAGAACTCATTGCCAGAAAACTTATTCAGGAGAAGTTTAAGATTTCAGAAGCAGTTGATGGAGAGGGAGGGCTGAAAAAAATAAAAGAGGAGAAACCAGATTTGATTTTGCTAGATTTGATTTTACCTGGCATTGATGGATTTGAGGTTTTGTCTAAAATGAAAGATGATCCAGCTTTAGCTTCTATTCCAGTAATTATCCTCTCAAATCTGGGGCAGAGGGAAGATGTGGAAAGAGGATTGAAACTTGGGGCAGTGGATTATTTAGTTAAAGCCCACTTTACCCCGAATGAGATTATTGAGAAAGTCAAAGGAGCCCTGAAGTAAATCGCAGAACAAACGCGGAAGAGTTCTGCGTGGTTCCGCGTACAGTTCTGCGTGGTTCCGCGGTCACCATGCCTGAGCTCCCCGAAGTAGAAACAACAATTCGTGATTTAAGGAAAAAGGTCCTCAAGAGGACCTTTGTTGATGTTTGGACTGATTTCCCAAAAATGATTAAAAAACCCTCAACCTTTGAAGAATTTAAAAGAAAAATTAAAAACAAAAAAATCCAAAGAATTTGGAGAGCTGGTAAAAATATTATTTTTGATTTGTCAGAAAACCTCTCTTTATTAATCCACCAAAAATTAACTGGCCATTTATTATATGGAAAGTGGCAGAAAGAAGATGAAGTATGGCAGGCAATAGAAAAAGGTCCTTTGAAAGATGATCCAATGAATCGTTTTTTGCACCTAATCTTTTGGCTGGATAATGACTGGCAATTAGCTCTTTCTGATTTAAGAAAATTTGCCAAAGTTGAACTGGCAGGGAGTGAGGAGATAAAAACTGAGTTGGAAACTTTAGGACCTGATCCTTTAGAAATTAGTTTTAGAGAGTTCAAAGAAATATTAACCAGGAAAAAGGGCAAGATAAAACAGGTTTTAATGACTCAGGAAATAATTTCTGGGGTTGGCAACATCTATTCTGACGAAGCTTTGTTTGCTGCAAGAGCTCATCCTTTCAAAGATGTCTCCAAATTAAAAGAGGAGGATTTGAAAGGACTTTATCAAGCTATAAGAAAAATTCTGAAAAAAGCAATCGAAGTTCAAGGAGAATCCATTTCTGACTACCGAACCCCTACTGGAGAGAAAGGTGGTTTTGACAGGATGAGAAAAGTTTATCGAAGAGAAGGAGAGAAATGTTCTTGTTGTGGAACAAAGATAAAGCGAATAAAGTTGGGAGGGCGGAGCGCTCATTTCTGCCCAAAGTGTCAAAAACTATGATTATTTTTCTCTATGGCAAAGACACATATAGATTGCAGCGAAAACTGAAAGAGATTGAAACTCGGTATAAAAAAATTCACAAGGGTGGGTTGAATTTGGAAAAAATTGAGGTTGGACAAATTGACTTCAGGGAGTTTTGGGATAAATTTCGACAACCTTCAATGTTTATCAAAAAGAAATTGTTTTTTCTGGAGAATTTATTTTCAAACCAAAGATTTAAAGAAGAATTTCGAAAAAAAATTCAACCGATTGCAAAATCCCAAGATATTGTTGTTGTCTTTGAAAAAAAGGAGTTACCCCAAAAAGATAAACTCTTTCTTAGCTTAAAAAAATATGGGAAATCTCAAAAGTTCCAACCCTTGGGAGGAAGAGCACTAAAAACTTGGATAAAAAATGAGTTCCAAAAAGAAGGAGTTGAGGTTCCCCCGAAAGTTGTTGATTTCTTTTCTGAGTTTGTTGGTAATGATTTGTGGTTGCTGTCAAACGAGATTAAAAAGATTTCTTTATACAAAAGGAAAGAGAAAAAAGTTGAGATTTCTGATATAGAGTCTTTAGTTCGACCAAAAATTGAAGCAGATATTTTTAAAACAGTTGAAGCCTTGGCTAACAAAGAAAAAAGGAAAGCCCTTAAGTTAATTCAAAAACATTTAGAAAAAGGTGACAGCCCCCTCTACCTTTTGAAGATGATAAATTTTCAATTCCGAAATCTTTTAATCGCCTGTTCTTTTAAAGAGGACGGCAAAACCTTAAGCGACCTTTTACAATTGAAGCTTTCCCATCCCTATGTTGCTAAAAAATCCTGGCTGGCAAGTCATGCTTTTACCCTGAGTCAATTAAAAAAAATCTACCAAAGAATTTTTGAGGCAGATTTTACCATAAAGACCGGGAAAATAACTCCTGAAATAGGTCTTAAAATGTTAATCACTCAACTTTAAAAGTTTACTCAAGCAAGATTTTTTTCTGGAAGCGGTATTTTTCTTGATGGTACCAACCCTGGCTGCTTTATCGAGGGCCTTATAAACTTGAGGCAAAAGTTTTTGGGCTTCAGTAATCTTTTTTTGAGCAACCAAATTACGAACCTCTTTGATGAGGTCTTTTATTTTCTTTTTCCTCTGGATATTTCTTACTCTTCTTCTCTGACTTTGCCTTAAAGCCTTTTTAGCTGACTTAGTAATCGGCATGTATTTTATTTTTATCACTTTTAATCTTTTTTATCAAGTCTCGGATTTCAGCGGCTCTTTCGAAATCAAGATTGCGAGCCGCCTCTCTCATCTCTTTTTCCAAAAGTTTAGCGTCTTGAATGCCAGCGAACTCTGAACTTATCTCTCTCTCTTTCGCAACAAAGGGCCAATCTCTGATTTCTTTAACGATTGGTTTGGGGGTAATCTGGTGAATTTTATTATACTCCATTTGAATCTTTCTTCTCCTTTCAACTTCTTTGATGGCTCTTTTCATTGACCCAGTCACCTTATCAGCATATAAAATGACATGACCTTCTTGGTGTCTTGCAGCCCTTCCCATTGTCTGGATTAAAGTGGTCTCTGCTCTCAAGAATCCCTCCTTGTCAGCATCTAAAATGGCAATTAAAGCAACTTCTGGCAGATCTAAACCTTCCCTTAAGAGATTGATTCCAACAATAACATCGTATTCTCCTTCTCTTAGCTTTTTTAAAATCCCTGGCCTTTCTAAGGTTTTGATTTCAGAGTGTAAAAAGTTTGTTTTGATTCCCTGAACCTGAAGATAATCAGCCAACTCTTCAGCCAACCTTTTAGTCAAGGTGATAGCTAAAGTTCTCTGGCGTTTTTTTATCCTTTTTTTAATCTCAGTAATTAAATCTTTAACTTGATTTTTTGTTGACCGAATCTCAATTGATGGCTCCAGAAGTCCCGTCGGTCTTACTAATTGCTCAACTAATAATTTTAATTTTCCATTTTTAATTTTTAATTTCTCATATGGTCCTGGGGTGGCTGAAACAAAGACTGCTTGATTGATTTTTTTCTCAAACTCTTCAAAACTTAAAGGCCTGTTATCTGAAGCTGAAGGAAGGCGAAAGCCATGTTCAATTAAAACTTCTTTTCTTGACCGGTCGGTATTGTACATTGCATGGAGCTGGGGAACTGTCATATGAGATTCATCAATGAAAATCAAGAAATCTTTTGGGAAATAATCTATCAAGGTGAAAGGTGGCTCTCCCGGATTTCTGAATTCTAAATGTCTTGAATAATTTTCAATTCCATGGCAATAGCCGCTTTCTTTTAACATCTCCAAATCATAATTTGTTCGATGAGTCAATCTTTGGCTTTCCAATAGTTTCCTTTTCTTTTTTAACTCTTTTAGTCGCTCTTGAAATTCTCCTCTTATGTTTTCAATAGCGATATCTAATTTTTCTTGGGGAGTTACCCAAAACTGTGCTGGAAAAATTTTATAATTGCTAATCGGTACGAATTTATTCTCGAATATTCGCGAATCTTTATTTATTGAAAGTTGAGAGATTTCGTCGCCAAAAAATTCTACCCTTAAAATTTCTTGACCAGTTACTAAATAAATCTCAATTGTGTCTCCTCTAACCCGGAAAGCGCCAGGAGCAAAATCAATGTCATTCCTTTGATACTGCAAAGAAGTTAAATGGGAAATAAAATCTTTTCTTTTTATTTGCTGACCTGGTCTTACTTCCAAACTTACTTTCTGGTAAGCTTCGGGAGAGCCAATATTGTAGATACAAGAAACCGAAGCAACCACCATCACATCGTCTCTGGTCAAAACATCTTGGACAGCAGCGTGCCTCAATTTGTCAATTTCCTGATTGATTTTGGCATCTTTTTCAATATAAGTGTCGGTCTGGGGAATATAAGCTTCGGGTTGATAGTAGTCGTAATAACTGACAAAATAATGGACACCACTTTCTGGGAAAAACTCTTTAAACTCTTGATATAATTGGGCAGCCAAAGTTTTGTTATGTGATATTACCAGAACCGGCTTTTGAATTTTCTCAATTAGCGAAGCCATAGTGAAAGTTTTGCCAGAACCAGTTACTCCGAGAAGCACCTGACTTCCAGCTCCTTCTTTCAGGTTTTTTGTCAATTTCTCAATAGCCTGAGGTTGATCGCCAGTTGGCTTAAATTTTGAAACTAATTTGAACATAAAGAAAATTAGGGCTATGATTAAATAAGTATGCTATCTTTCCTTCAAGGAAAAATTATTTTAAAAAGAGAGAAATTTATAATCTTAGGGGTAAATGGCTTAGGGTTTGAGATTTTTTTATCTCAGCGCTCACTCGATAAAATACCACAAATTAAGCAAAACCTCAAGCTGTTTTGTTATTTGGATGTTGGTGAGAGAAGTTTGAAATTGTATGGTTTCTTAACTTACGAGGAGCTTGAACTTTTTGGACTTTTGCGAAACATTTCTGGAGTTGGACCAAAAGCCGCCTTGGAAATTTCTTCCATCGGGTCTCCAGAAAAAATTAAAAAAGAGATAGAGAAAGGAAACGAGAAGATTTTTGTGGGCGTTCCGGGAATTGGTCAGAAAAAAGCAAGAAAAATTATCTTAGAACTTTCTGGAAAACTGAAAAGTCCTGAATCCTCTCCTAAAAAAGAAACAATTCCAGAAGACGAGGCCTTTTTAGCTTTAGTTAATCTTGGTTTTCCCAGAGAAGAAGCAAAGAAAGCTTTGGCCCAACTTCCCAAAGAAATTAAAAATTCTCAAGAGAGAATAAAACAAACCCTAAAAATTTTAGGAAGAAGATGAGAACAAAAAACTTCCTTGAAAAATTTATTCCCTCCTCCTTGTTGAACTGGTATCATTTTTTACTGGCTTTTTTGGGGGCTTTTTTTTATGGACTTCCCTCCCAAAAATTAAAAATCATCGGCATTACTGGCACCGGAGGCAAATCAACCGTGGTTGAATTTTGTCATCAAATCTTAAAAGAAGCAGGTAAGAAGGTAGCTTCAATTTCTTCCATTAGTTTTAAAATAAGAGAAAAAGAGTGGAGAAACGAATTGAAAATGACCATGCCAGGAAGATTGAAACTCCAGAGATTTTTAAGGCAAGCAATAAATGCTGGCTGTGAGTATGTAATTTTAGAGGTAACTTCCGAAGGAATTTTACAGCATCGTCAAAGATTTGTTGACTTTAATACAGTTGTCTTTACCAACTTAGTGCCAGAACATGTTGAAAGACACGGCTCTTTTGAAAAATATCGAGAAGCCAAAGGAAGACTTTTTGAACAAACTAAAAAAATTCATATTCTAAATTTAAATGATGAAAATACGGAATATTTTTTAAAGTTTGAAGCAGAGAAGAAAATTGGCTTTACAACTCTTGGAGGTCGAACCTCCTCAAAAAGTTTAACCTCGGTCATTGAAGCAAAAAATATTCAAGAAGGACCCGCTGGAATAAGTTTTATAGTTCAAAATACTAAGTTTAACCTCAACTTATTGGGTAAATTCAATACCCCTAATGCTTTAGCAGCAATTTGTGTTGGCTTATCTCAGGGAATTGATTTGGCAACTTGTCAAAGGGCTTTGGAAAAAATTAAAGTTATTCCTGGCCGAATGGAAATTGTTATTGGAGAGCCCTTTAAAGTAATTGTTGATTATGCCCACACACCAGATTCTTTAGAGCAAGTTTACAAAACTATTCAAAATTCAAAATTCAAAATTCCTAATTCAAGATTAATCTGTGTTTTGGGGGCGACTGGTGGTGGAAGAGATAAATGGAAAAGGCCAAAAATGGGAGGAATTGCAGCAAAATATTGCAATGAAGTTATTATCACCAACGAAGACCCATATGATGAGAATCCCCTGCAGATTATCAATGAAATAGAGCAAGGGATTCTCAAACTCAAAACTCAAAACTCAAAACTCAAAACTTTCCAGAAAATTTTGGACAGGCGAGAAGCCATAAAAAAAGCTCTTAGCTTTGCAAAACCTAATAATGTAGTGGTTATTACTGGCAAAGGTTCAGAGTCCTGGATGTGTGTTGCTAAAGGCAAAAAAATTCCCTGGGACGACAGAGAAGTTGTTCGCGAACAACTTCACGAATTAAAAATTAAAAGTTAAAAATGCAAAATTACAATTCAAAATTCAAAATTTTAGAACATCGGGCAGATCTTAAGCTGCAAATTTTTGGGAAAACCAAAGAAGAGTTGTTTAAAAATGCGGTTTTAAGTATGGCAGAAGTTATGAAGGCGGAGACACAAAAACCAGAGAAGAAAGCAAAGAGAGAGATTAAAATAAAATCCACCGATTTGCCAGCTTTATTAGTTGATTTTTTAAGCGAGATTTTATATCTAACTCAAGTCAATAAAGAAGTTTACAACAATGTAAAATTTAAAAAATTTTCAGATACCGAATTAGAGGGGGAACTAACAGGTCAAAAAGTAGAAAGGTTTGGTGAGGATATAAAAGCAGTAACCTATCATAGTTTAGATATTCACCAAAAAGAAGACGGCACTTGGGAAGCAACAGTGCTTTTTGATATTTAAAGAATCTTCAAGTAAGATGATAGAGAAGTTATGAAATCAAAAGTAGCTTTAGTTAAAGGAAATTCAAAGGAGGAGAATTTGAAGAGAGCTCTGGAATTAATTGAAGATGAAATTAATATTTCCAGACCAATCTTAATTAAGCCAAATTTTGTTTCAACCACAATTCCTTTAGCTGCAACTCCAGTTGAAACTGTGAGAACATTGATTGATTTTTTAATGAGTCGGGGCCAAAATGAATTTATTATCGGAGAAGCTTCCAGTGGGAATACAAATGATGGTTTTGCAAACTTTGGTTATTATGAACTTAAAAAGAAATATCCAGTGAAATTGGTTGACCTTAACCAAGATCGCTTTGAAAAAAAGAAAATTTTTGATCGAGAATTTAATCCAATTGAAGTTAGAATAGCCAGGACTCCCCTCCACTCTTATCGAATTTCGGTTACCCGTCCAAAAACCCATGACACGGTGATTGTCACTCTTTCTTTGAAAAATATGATTGTTGGCTCTTTGATTGGAGAAGATAAAGGAACTTTGCATCAAGGATTCAAGGCAATAAATTTAAACTTAGTCCACTTAGCAAAATATATTTTCCCAAACTTAAGTTTAATAGATGGTTGGGTAGGAATGGAAGGAGATGGACCCTCTTTTGGAAAAGCGATTTCTCTGAGGGTAGCTGTTGCTAGCACCAATCCTCTAGCTTGTGATATGGTAGTAGCAAAACTGATGGGGTTTGACCCAAACCAAATTGGCTACCTTTGGTATCTGAGCCAACTCGGATTTGGCCCCAAGAGGATAGAAGATGTTGAAATTTTGGGTAATAAAATTGAAGAGTGTAAAGCACCTTTCAGCCCTCACTCCAGACACCAAGAGATGTTAAATTGGAAAATTGATAATTGGCAAGAAATTTTAAAAACTTTAAAACAAAATGATTTATAAAAAAGATTTCAAGAAGATAAACAATTATTTGTGGGAAATACCTAAATCTTTTAGAGCTGATATGAAGGTGCCAGCTCGAGCTTATGTTACAGAAAAAATGCTGGAAGAGAGTTTTAAAGACAGGTCTCTCGGGCAGCTGGTTAATGTTGCCACCTTACCAGGGATTGTAAATTACAGTATGGCTATGCCAGACATGCACGAAGGTTATGGTTTCCCCATCGGAGGAGTGGCAGCCATGGATATGAAAACAGGAGTGATTTCGCCGGGTGGAGTTGGTTATGACATCAACTGCGGAATGCGGCTTTTGAAATCTGATTACTTAGAAAAAGATATCAAGCCTCATTTAGAAAAGTTAGCTACCGAAATCCAAAAAGAAGTTCCTTCTGGACTTGGCCGAGGAAGGAAAATAAAAATTGATATTGAGAGTATAAACCGAGTTTTAGAGGGTGGAGCAAGAAGATTAGTTGAGCAAGGTTATGGTGAAAGAGAAGATTTGGAAAATTGTGAATCAAACGGAAGATTACCTCAAGCTGATGCCTCTTTTGTTTCTGATAGAGCCAAAAATCGAGGTAGAGACCAAGTAGGGACCTTGGGCTCGGGAAATCATTTCTTGGAAATCCAAAAAGTTGAGGAAATTTTTGACGGAGATGTAGCTAAAATCTTCGGTCTTTTTAAAGACCAAATAGTTGTTATGATTCATACCGGCTCAAGGGGACTTGGGCACCAAATTGCTACCGATTACATCAGAATAATGATGCAAGCTATGGCAAAATATAATATAAGATTGCCCGACCGTGAACTAGCAGCTTGCCCAATAAATTCTTCAGAAGGTAAAAGATATTTCTCAGCTATGAGCTGTGGAGCAAATTATGCTTGGGCAAATCGGCAGATGATAGCTCATTATGTTAGAAAAGCTTGGAAAACGGTTTTAGGCGAAAAGGCATCGCCACTTATTGCTCTTTATGATGTTGCCCATAACATTGCAAAAATTGAAAGGCACGAAGTCGATGGTAAAGAGCAAGAAGTTTGTCTTCATCGAAAAGGTGCAACAAGAGCTTTCCCACCCGAAGACCCAGAAATTCCAGAAAAATACAAGGAAGTTGGTCAGCCAGTTTTAATTCCAGGTTCAATGGGAACTGCCTCTTATGTTTTGGTTGGAACCAAAGAAGGAGAGGAAGCTTTTTATTCAACTTGTCACGGAGCAGGACGCATGATGTCGCGGCATGCAGCTATCAGAAAATTTCCCGGCAACGAGGTGGTAAGAGATTTGGAGACAAAGGGAATTATTGTTAAATGTCGGAGTTTTAGAGGCATTGCTGAAGAAGCTCCTTTAGCTTATAAAAATATTGATGACGTTGTTGAGGTCGTGCATAATGCCGGTCTCTCAAAAAAGGTTGCAAAATTAGTTCCCTTAGCTGTTATTAAAGGAGAGTAAATCTTTTTTCTTGAAAAAATAATCAAAACAAGTTAAAATGCAAAATATTATGTTAATCTTTCCTAGATATTTTTTATTTAGGTTCAGCTATGTTAAAGAAACGACTTCCCAGAAGCCAGAGAAAATATATTCGCAAAGAGAAAGCTCGGATCCGCCGAGAGGTTTTAGATTTGAAGCAACAAGAAAAATTAATTAATGAACTCTACAAAAAATTTTTAAAAGATAAATTAACAAAAGTAAAAGAAAAAAATGAAAATAAATGAAATTTACAATTTGGCAATCAAAATAGGGACCAAAGCCGATTTTCGGGGAGAGGAAGGAGTTAAGAAATTCTTGGAAAGAAAGAAAAAGAAATACGAGAAACTTGAACCAAAAGAGAAAGAAGAATTTGACAAAGAGGCATTAGAGAATCCCTATTTAGATACCAGGATTTTGAATGTTACTGGAAATAAAGATATAAAAAAAGTTTTAATTGGCATTGATATTGCTCCAGCTGAGATTTTGTTGGCAAAAGAACTTGGCAACATTGATTTAATAATTTCCCACCATCCCTTGGGAAAGGGTCTGGCTAATTTAGCTGACGTAATGGAGCTTCAATGCGATGTTTTAAGTCAGTATGGGGTGCCAATAAATATTGCTGAGGGTCTAATGAAAGAGAGAATTGAAGAAGTTGCCCGAGGACTTAATGCTGCTAACCACCAAAGAACGGTAGACACAGCAAAAGTTTTAGGATTTAACTTAATATGTTTGCACACTTGCTGTGATAATTTAGCAGCTAAATTTCTAAAAGATAAAATTGAATCAAACAAAGACATAGAAAGAGTTGAGGATTTAATGGAAGTGATAAAAGAGATTCCAGAATATAAAGCAGCAATAATGATTGGAGCAGGACCCAAAATTTTTGCTGGCAAAGAAGAAAATCGCTGTGGCAAAATTGCTCTAACTGAACTCACTGGTGGTATGGAGGGTTCTCCAAAACTTTATGAGAAAATGGCCCAAGCTGGCATTGGCACAGTGGTTGGAATGCATTTGGGAGAGGAGGGTCGAAAAGAAGCTGAAACAGCAAATATAAATGTTGTTATTGCTGGCCACACTTCTTCTGACTCTTTGGGAGTAAACTTATTTTTGGATGAACTTGAGAAAAAAGGAATAGAAATTGTTCCCTGTTCTGGTTTAATTAGAGTTTCCAGGGTGTGACCTCTTTTACTCAAACTTTCTGGCTTTTTATCTTGGTGAAAAGCCAGTTTTTTGTTATAATAAAAAGATATGAGAACCGGAGTTGCCACAGTTCCATTGGATTATGGAAGATGTCCAAGATGGCTTTTTGAGAGAATGAAGCGACTTTCTCAAGGAATAGTTTTGGCTATCCGAGAAGAATTTGGGCCAGAAGAAATTTTAAAAAGATTGTCAGATCCTATTTGGTTTCAGAGTTTAGGATGTGTGATTGGCTTCGACTACAATAGTTCAGGATTAACCACTACTACTTTAGGAGCTCTCAAAGAAGGACTTCGAGGTTTAGAAAATGAATTAGGCCTTTTCGTTTGTGGTGGCAAAGGAAAAACCTCAAGAAAAACCCCTCAACAAATTCAAGAATGGGGAGAGTTTTTGAGATTCCCGATGGAGAAAATTGATAAGTTGGTTTACGCCAGTAAAATTTCAGCCAAGATAGATAGCTCATGTTTGCAAGACGAATTCCAAATTTACGCACACAATCTTATCTTTACAAAATCTGGCCAGTGGAATGTAATCCAGCAGGGGATGAATATAGGCATTCAAAAAGCCAGACGTTATCATTGGTCCTCCTCCAAAGTTAAAGATTTTATTGAAGAGCCTCATTCTGGAATCATTTCTGATGTTCGAACAAACCCCTTAAATTTAACAGCGAGAGAAAGTAGAGAAAACAAAGAAATTTCTACAGAGTTAGTGACAGAAGAACCAAAAACATTCTTAAAGGATATAAAATTAGTTTCAGAAAAAAGTAGTCATTTAATAACCCAAAAAAGATTAGCAGGGTTTGCTGAAATGGAATTAAAAGATGTTGAATTTCATTGGCACCCGGTCGTTCAGGAGAAATTTGATCTAAAACGGTTAGAGAAAACAATATTTTTCGCTAAATCACAACATCCTCAAAACTTCGAGCAACTTTTGGCTCTCAAAGGAATTGGGCCCAAAACAGTAAGAGCCCTTTCTTTAGTGGCTGAAATAATCTACGGTGCCAAACCCTCTTATGAAGACCCAGCGCGGTATTCCTTCGCTCATGGGGGGAAAGATTCTACACCATTCCCGGTTGACAGAACTACCCTAGACACTACTATTGCGATTTTAGAAAAGGGAATTCAAAAAAGCAGAATTTCAATCCGAGAAAAACTCCAAGCCCAAAAAAGATTGAGCAAGTTAAATTTATGAAAAAATACTCCTCCAAAAGGGCAAGCAAGGGGAAACTCAGCTTTAGAACACCTTCTCGATTTATCTACCAAAAATGTCAGAGAACAATCAAAAAGAAAACCAGAAGAGGAAGAAAGAATTAATTTTTAAATTTTTAATTTTTAGTTCTGTTTCCATTGGGGTGGGTTTTTATTTTTTATCTCTCTTGCCTTCTAAAACAATAATTATTGAACGTCAACCGACAGATTTAGTTAATATAAATGCAGTTAATGATGAAGAAACAAGTAACCCCACAACCCAAGAGAAAAAATCCTATTACTTAAAGGACTTTACCGAAATAAGAAACAATTTTATACTCAACCAAGCCGATTTCTTAGAGGTTCATCTTTCTGAGATGGAGCTGAGAGCCTACAAAGATGGTGTTTTAGAAAAAGCGGTGCCAATTTTACTTAAAGGAGACCCTCAGGGATGGGGAGGAACGGCTGCTGGCCTTTATAAAATAGAATCAGGGCATAAAATAGGTTTTTCTATAGTTTCCGATGTTTATATGCCCTATTCTTTGAGCTTTTATGGGAAATACTATATTCATGGAGAACCTTATTATCCGGGAGGAGAAAAACTTGTTTCTGATGTTTCTGGAGGTTGTCTCCGTCTTTCTGATGAGGACGCTGAATTTGTTTATGAAACAACAGAAATCGGAATGCCAATTTTAGTAATTGATAGAGAAAACGACAAATATGAATACCCAAATGAAGAGATTAATGAATTTCCTCAGCTTTCAGCCCAAAGTTATTTAGTGGCTGATTTGGATTCAGGTTTTGTTTTTACTGAAAAAAATTCAAAAGCAAAATTACCAATTGCCTCCTTAACCAAATTAATGACAGCCCTGGTGGTTGCTGAAAATGTTGATTTGCGCAAATCAATTTCTATTACTGAAGAAATGTTAGAGGCCTACGGAGATACCGAGGGATTAGAAGCTGGGAAAAGTTTTAGAGTTGTTGAATTGTTTTATCCTCTTTTGATTGAATCTTCAAATGATGCAGCTGAAGCTCTTAGTTATTTTTTAGGAAAGCAAAGAATTGTTGAATTGATGAACGAGAAAGCAAAATCAATTTTAATGCAAAATACAAATTTCAGTGACCCTTCTGGTTTTGACCCAAAAAATATTTCAACCGCCCAAGACCTTTTTTATTTGCTGAGATACATATTTAATAATCGCCCTCCCATTTTAGAAATTACTAAAGGAAAAGAGGTTCGAAGTTTTGGTGAGGTCCAATTTGACATTGAAAATCTTTGGAATAAAAATGAATTTATTAACGACCCGACTTTTGTTGGAGGAAAAACTGGCTATACTCCTGAAGCTAATTATACTGCTGCTTTTATATTTAACTTCAACGGTAAAGATGATAAAGACCGTAATGTAGCAATTATTCTTTTGGGCTCTGAAGACAAAAAAACCGATACCCAAAAGATTTACATCTGGCTTCAAGAAAATTATTTTAAAATATGAAAGAACCCTCTCTTTTATATCCCTGGCGAGTTTTTGGGTTTGAAGTAGTTTTGTTTTCTTTGAGTTTGGGATTAGGGATTTTAGCTGGTTTAAGATTGCATGAGATTTTTAAAATCCAAAAAGTTCCCCCTCCCTCGATTTCTCTTTCTCAATTTTTGTTTTACTTTCTTTTCGCTACCATTTTTCTTCTTTTAATAATCTACTTTTTCAAATTCAAAAGAGGAAAGGGAATATTTTTTAAAGGGATTTTTCTTTTAGCAATTGGCTTTGGCAATTTTTTCTTTTTTGGTTTGTGGCTGCCAGATGTTTTCCTATTTATTTTGGTGGTTCTTTTAATTGTCCTTTTACTCAGAAGACCTTCTTTAATGCTTCATAATTTTGCTTTAATTTTTGCTATTGCTGGGGTTGGAGCTGGTTTAGGATTGAGTTTCACTCCAGAAATGGTAATTTTACTTCTTTTGATTTTTTCAATCTATGATTTCATTGCTGTTTACAAAACAAAACATATGATAAAAATGGCAAAAGAAATGATTGCTCATGGAGCAATTTTAGGAATTGTTGTCCCCCAAACTATTTCTGATTTTCAAAGTCAGTTAAAAGAGGTTAGAGTGGGTGGCAAGTTTTTAGTTTTGGGGGCGGGTGATATTGTCTTTCCTTTAATTTTAGTTGTTTCTTTGATCCCTCAAGGTATTTTCAATTCTTTAATTGTTGCTTCTTTTGCTTTACTCGGCCTTTTTGCTGGCTTTTTAATTTTCATCTCCAAAAAAATCCGCACTCCTATGCCCGCCCTCCCTCCAATCGCTTTATTCTCAATAATCGGCTATTTACTAACCAGAATTATTTAATTAACCGAAAACTGCCCGCTCCGAAGAGCAGGCAGTATCTACGTTACTTTTTATAATGTGCGGTTAATCTTTTGAATTTCCCTCCTTCTGAATCTTTCATATTCTTCGGGGTAGGGGCTGGCTACATCGATTAGAGAAACTATGGGGGTTTTACCAAGTTTCTCTAGTTGCTCAGGTGCCAGCCACATCTTTCGGAAGATTACTCCCAACCCTAAGAACTTTCCCTTTACTTCTTCCACCATCTTCTTGATGGCCTCTCCCGTCCCTCCGTCTCTGAGAACATCGTCTATCATCAGAACTTTCTTTTCAGCCACGAATTCCTTTCTGACACTCAAGACCTTTATCATGTCCTTATGAGAGGCGCTCCGAACTGACCGGAAAAGATCAAACATTGGTATTTCAGTTGCTTCGGTCTTTCGGAAGGTTAGACTATAAACATCTTCTCTGGATATGCTAAACTGCCGACAAACATATTCCCCCAGAAGAGCTAAGACATTTCCTGAGGCTTCAGCAGTGAGAATAACCTCTATATCTCTCACTCCCATTTTACGGAAATCTTCTAAGATAGCCACTACTGCTCCAGCCAAGAGGTGGCCAGCGAATTTAGCGTTGATCCCGTCGGTTATGTCTAACCAGCCTTCAGTTGGCATCGGAGTTCTCTCCAGGGCTTCTTTTATCACCTTATCTCTCCCCATAATAGGGATTTCAACCTTCATCTTTCCACCTCCTTTCAAGTCAATGTAATTAGAGGGGGTGGATTTGAGATAAATCTCACCCCCTCATATTCAGCAAAGAAGGAAAAGGATTTTTACCTTCTTCAGCGAGGAATTTCTCCTACTATGTTGTCGACAAACCAATCCATCAGCCAGAGTTCGTCATGGGAGCCTCTCCGGCCTTCTTCTATCCTTACTTTGCCTTCCTGGTCCCTTATCTGTCCAGTGAAGGGGTCAAACAAAACGGTTTCCTCGCTCATTTGGGCTAACCGGATCATAACTAGATCGTAGACGCTTATCTCACCCAGTACGGGGTCGGTCACTTTTTTCTCTTTAAGGGCTGCTTCGAACTTGGGATTAATAGGAACACCGAAATCTCCACCTAGTTCGCAAGCCCCCTCTTTGAGCATCCACCAATAGTCTACCTCCTGGAGATTGATACGGTCGTAAACACCAGCGTAAACTTTAGCCAGGATGTCTTCGTAAAGAACTTCCCAATGGACTAGCTGTCCTGATACACAAGAATCTTCGCCGAACTCTTGCATGGGAGAGTAGTGGCCGAAAGTGTAAACCGGCTTTCCTTCTTTAACATATTTTTTGCCTACCTGGACTACGGTGGGACTGTCTTCAGTGAAAGCCAGAGCATCGCAGCCATCAGCGATTAATGCCTCAGCTGCTAGTCTGGCTTTAGGTGGATCGTACCAAGCAAAGAGCCACCTGACATCAACGGTTGCTGCTGGGTTTGCTTCTTTAACACCCAGAGCAAAGGCGTTAATGTGGCGAACCACCTCCGGAATTGGGTAGGCTCCAATATAACCTACTTTACCTGATTTAGTCATTGCTCCAGCTATCAATCCATTCGCGTAGTAAACCTGATGGAATTCGCTGAAATAGGTCCCCATATTAGGGGCTCTTTTGTAGCCAGAACAATGGAAGAAAATCTGATAAGGATAGTTATTGGCAGCCTCTAGGGTAGGATCCATAAACCCGAAAGAAGTGGTGAAAATCACATCGCACTCTTCCTCAACAATGAAACGCTCAATGTAACGGTAAGCATCGGCTTCTGGTACCGCCTCCGCACAGACCGTCTCCAGCCAAGGAAATTTTGCATCCACATACTTTCGTCCCACATCGTGAGCATGGCTCCAGCCATAATCACCAACTGGACCCACATAGATGAAAGCCGCTTTTAAGGGGTCCCCAGGACTGTATCCATACCCAGCTATCCCAATCATGGTGAGCAGGATAGCTCCTACTAAAACACCAATCAGACCTCTTTTGGACATTGTTACCTCCTTTTTCTATTTTCCTTCTCCTTCCTTGCTTTGTTATCTTTCCTCCCTGGCATAGGGAATAGTCAGAGCAGCGGGTGCTCCCATTTTTCTTTTAACTTTCTGGGCACTGATTAAGACCACTACCGCCATAGTCAGGATGAACGGTAGCATGTTCAACAGACAAGGGGAAATCCCTAAGGGTTGAAGTCGATACTGTAACACCTTCACTCCGCCGAAGAGATAGGCGCCCCAGACTGCTCTTTCTGGTCGCCACAAGGCAAAGATGGTTAAAGCAATAACTATCCAGCCAGTACCCATGGTCATTCTCTC
>JAHCRD010000044.1 GCA_020148085.1 Patescibacteria group bacterium
CCTGCCTTTCGGCAGGTGCCCTTCGGCCTGCGGCCTCCCTGTTTTCCTACACGGGAGAGAATTCTTCTCTCCCGACCCCTCTCTGGGGTCGTGACCCTTAGCTTATGGGTTTTTAATTATTTCTATCGCTTTCTCTAACTGAGGGTCACGACCTTCTTCCCAATCTTCATCGGTCATCTCTACTTTAATATCGGGCTCCAAGCCCTTCTCATCAATGGAACTACCATTTGGGGTTAGCCAATTAGCAATGGTAATTTTCAAGGAGGAATCATCTGAAAGAAAGACCTGCTCCTGAACCGAACCTTTACCAAAAGAGGTTTCTCCAATTAATTGGACCTGTCGGTTGTCTCTCAAAGCCCCAGCTAAAATCTCAGCCCCTGAAGCCGACCCTTCATTTATTAAAATTACTGTTGGGTATTGGGAAAACTTGGCAGGACCTTTTGACCGGTACCCTTCTCTTTCTTTCCCTTCCCCAGAATCTTGCCAGACAACAACCTCACCTTTTTCTAAAAACCAGCCAGCAATTTCTTGAGCTATTTCCAAATAGCCGCCAGGATTGTTTCTGAGATCTAAAATTATTTTTTCCGCTTTTGAATTTAAAATTTTAATAGATTCTCTTTCAAATTCAGGAAGTAAAATTTTGTTAAACTGATAAATTTCTATCAGAGCAATATTTCCTTCTTTCAATTCCCACTTCAGGGTAGGAATTTTTATTATTTCTCTTTTTATCTCAAATTCTGCAGGAGTTGGCCAGCCTTCTCTCTGAATCAAAAGTTTAACTTTAGTGCCTTCAGGACCCCTTATCAATCTTACTGCTTCCTCAATTGAAATATCCTTGGTATAAGTTTCCTCAATTTTTAGGATTTTATCCCGAGCTCGAATTCCCACCCTTTGAGCTGGGCTTCCTTCAAGAGGTGAAATAACAGTTAATTCATCTTCTTTAATTCCGATCATCATTCCCACACCCTGATATTTTCCTGAAAGCTCTTCCTCAAATTCTTCTGCCTCTTGAGGATTAAAAAAGGTAGTGTAAGGGTCCTCGAGTGTAGCAATCATTCCTCTGATTGCTCCATAAACCATGTCCTGAGCATCGATTTTTTCTTTCTTCAAAAAATCGCTCTCTACTTTCCTCCAGGCCTCCCAGAACACAGAAAAATCAATTTTTTCAGGCCCTTCCCCGTCTTGACTTATTATTTGAGGAGGGGTACCAAGAATTCTCTCCTCTCCAACAAAAACTCCAACCTGATAGCTGAAAAAGGCAACTCCCAAAATAACTAATATTAAAATTATTCTTTTAACCCATCTCATTATTATATTATGCTTAAACAGATAATTACTGCGTTCGGTCGAAAACCGAAAGTAAACTTTCAATTTTCTTCCTCACTTATAATTATAAATCAACTTAACTTTTTATTCAACTTTCACCCGCAGTCCAATCAATCTAACCAATTTCTGATTTTTTAAAAGAAGTTCCAATAATAATTTTTTAGCAGTTTTTTCTAAAAATTCAAGCTTAGGTTCTATTGGCAAGAAACTTTTTTGCTTTGATTTTGTTTCAAATCCTTGAAATCGACAAATAACGTTAACCCCCTGAATAGAAAAATGTTCTTCCTGAATTTCTTGCCAAACATTCTTAATAATTTTCTCAAAAGTTGAAAAAATAATTTCTGGCTCTCTGGTATCTTTTTCAAAAGTATGTTCTTTACCAATTGATTTAACAATCTCTTCAGAAGAAACTTCTGATTCATCAATTCCCCTTGCTTTCTCGGCAATATCTTCCCCTACTTTACCAAAAATTTCTTTTAATTTTGATTTTTTCAATTTTCTAAGGTCCTTTATTATTTTCACTCCAAGATTTCTCAAAATTTCAGCACTCTTTGGTCCAATGCCAGGGATTTTTTCAATATTCAAAGGGTCAAGAAACTTTTGAACCCCTGCTGGTTCAATCACCAAGAGCCCATTGGGTTTGGCTTCCCCTGAAACAATTTTAGCAATTAATTTATTCGGTCCTATTCCAATTGTTGAAGTCAGTTTTTCTTTTTTAAAAATTTCTCTTTTTAATCTTTTTGCCAGATTTTCTGCCTTTTTGAAATTCCTCAAGAAACTCAAATCCAAATAGGCCTCATCTAAACTAACAATTTTCCAAATTTTTGAATATTTTTTTACAATCTCCATAATACTACGAGAAGTGTTCTCGTAGAGTTCGTGATTGACCGGCAAAAAAATCGCTTCGGGACAGAGCTGAAAAGCTTTCGAGATTGGCATAGCTGACCCAATTCCGTATTTCCTTGCCTCATAGTTACAAGTTGAGACGACTCCCCTACCCCTGCCTCCTTTTGGATCAGCTCCAGCCACCACCGGCTTCCCCCGAAACCTCGGGTTCTCCCTCTCCTCAATCTGGGCAAAAAAATAATCCATATCAACATGAAGTACAATTTTATTTCTCATAAATTAAATTATTGTCCAATTAAATTTTACAATAATTTCTCAAATTAATAAAAATAAAAGAGGTAGGATCGTAAGTATCTAATCCCACCTCCTACTTGTGAAGCTCAACGTGTCCAACGAGAGCATACCCTGTTAAGAGCTTGCTGGAAATGTGACGATGCCTTTAGGAACCCGATGAATTCAGGGTTCACCTCTGGTATCTCTGTCTCATCAAATTCTTTTTCAGCTATTTTTTGGTAAGCTGACTTGAAAAGCGAGGACTTCTTAGCGAGTTCGGGTAGAAACTTAGTATCAATTCGATCAAGCTTCCAATTTCCACTTCCATAATCCATCGTAGTCTGGAAAGCAAGAATGATGTTTTTAAACTTTACCAAACCAATTGCCCGATAAGGTTCCCAGAGTCCATCTACTAGTAGACGATGTTTTGGATTATTATTAGAGTCAAAAGCGAAAATCTTTAATTCCATTGCGCCTTCTGGAAGTGGCAAATAGATTGTTTCAACGTTTTCACAAAGCTGCTCTTGGGCTTTTCTGATTTCTTCTTCGGATGCTGAAAATTTCCCAAAACCACAGCCGGCAAGAAGAGCAATATCACATTGCTCCATTAACGAGTTAATGACATGA
>JAHCRD010000045.1 GCA_020148085.1 Patescibacteria group bacterium
AACATGGCTAAAACAAAATCGAAAGGAGCAACCAGGTTAGGAAGAGATTCCCGACCAAAATATTTAGGAGTTAAACTATACGAGGGTCAAAAAGTGAGCCCTGGTAGAATTTTGGTGCGTCAGCGCGGCACCAAGTTTTTGCCTGGAAAAAATGTTGGTTGTGGCAAAGATTACACTCTTTTTGCTCTAAAAGAAGGAGTTGTCAAATTTAAAACCAAAAGAAAAAAAGGATTTGATAATTCCCAAAGAATTATTAAAGTTGTTGAAGTGAAGTGACTACCTTAAGCAAACCCGAATGAATTCTCGGAATAATGGATGGGGCCTCAAGGGCCTTGATTTAAATTCTGGATGAAATTGGATGGCAACAAAGAAAGGATGGTCAGGAATCTCAATAATCTCAACTAAGTTTCTTTCAGGGTTAATTCCAGCCATGAGCATGCCTTTCTTTTCTAAAATATCTCTAAATTCATTATTTAGTTCGTAGCGATGGCGATGACGTTCAGAAACAAGGGTAGAGCCGTAAGCTTTGCGGCTCAGGGTTCCCGAAGTTAAACGACAAGGATAAGCTCCCAGTCTCATTGTTCCACCGTAATTTTTTTTGGCTAATCTTTCTTTTTGCTCTAGCATAACATCAATTACCGGCACTTGACATTTTTGAGCAAATTCAGTAGAATTTGCTCCTTTTAATTTACAGATATTTCTGGCAAACTCAACTACGGCCAACTGCATTCCCAGACAAAGTCCTAAAAAGGGAATTTTATTTTCCCGGCAAAACTCAATAGCCCTTATTTTCCCTTCCACGGGGACTTTTAAACTCCTAGTTCCTTTTTCGGAATTACTGGGAATTATTATCCCATCAAATTTTTTTAGCTCTTGAACCAATTTTGAGTTCTTTTCATATTCTTCCGCTGACAACCAGTGAATCTCGGGTCTTCTTTTAGAGAACCAGGCAGCATGTTTTATCGCCTCAATTAACGAAAGATAACAATCTGTTAAAAAAGTGGCATCTTCTTTGAAATATTTTTCAACTATACCGATTTTCACAATCTTTTTAAGATTTTTTATCTTTCTTATTAATTTTTCCCAGTCCTTTAAATCCCCTACTCTGGCTTTCATATCAAAACTTTTTAAAATTTGGTTTCCCAAATTTTCTTTTTCAAAATTAATTGGAATCTCATAAATAGATTTAATGTCCGGAGCAGAAATGACGTTTTCTTCAGCAACATTACAAAAATTTGATATTTTTCTCTTCCTTGATTCATCTAAAGGGAGTGGAGATCTACCAAGAATAATGTCTGGCTGGATACCAGACATATTTAAAGATTTAACTGCGTTCTGAGTGGGCTTTGTTTTCATCTCCCCTATCATTTTAGGGATTGGCAGATAACTTACCAAAATAAAAATGACATCTTTTGGATGGCTGAGTTTCATCATTCGAGCTGCTTCCAAAAACAAAAGGTTTTGATACTCCCCTACCGTACCACCAATTTCAATTAAACAAAAATCAGCCCTTTGTTTTCTTTGGGCTTTTTTGATTCTCCGAATCACCTCTTCTGGTATATGGGGAACGACCTCTACACATTTTCCTCCGTATTCTAAATTTCTCTCTCGATTAATTACTGTCTGATAAACCCTGCCAGTAGTCATATAATTTTCTTTAGAAAGATTTTCGTCTAAAAATCTCTCATAATTCCCCATATCCTGGTCGCATTGGTCACCGTCTTCGGTCACAAAAACTTCTCCGTGAACCGGGAGATCCATTGTTCCAGCATCAACATTGATGTAGGGGTCAATTTTCAAAGCAGTAACCGAAAACCCCTTACTCTGTAAAACTCTGCCAATGGAAGCGCAAGAAACCCCTTTCCCAATTCCACTCATCACCCCACCAGCGATAAAAATAAAACGAGCCATAAAAATATAAGAAATAAAAATGGGTTTAATTATTCCTCTTTTTCCTCCACCACTATTACTTTTATCTGGGCTTCCAGATTATGCTCAAATCTAATCTTCATCTCAAACTCACCTAATTCCTTTATCTCTTGAGACATTTCTATTTGGTCTTTCTTAATATCGTAGCCCAATTCTTTCAGTTTAACAGCAATTTTTTGCTCGGTCACTTTTTCAAAAAGTTGCTCTTTTTCTCCTACCTTAACTGGAATTTCAACTTCAAGGCCATCAATTTCTGACACTAAATCGCCAATCTTTTTTAGCTCTTCCTCAGCTTTTTTCTCTTCTAACTCTCGCTGTTTTTTGGCCCATTCCAAAATTTTTTCATCAGCTATTTTAGCTAAACCTCGAGGAATTAGAAAATTGCGGGCATATCCTGCCTTGACAGTCTTAATTTCGTATTTCTTCCCAAGTTTCTCAACATCTTTTAATAAAATAACCTTCATATGCCAATTTATTGCTGAGGTAATCTTTTATTATTTTCTCACAAATTCTTTATTATCTCAATTGCCTTCTCTAATTGCGGATCACGATTTGCCTCCCAATCTTCCTCAGTCATTTCTACTTCAATATCAGGCTCCAAGCCCTTTTCATCAATTGACTCACCATTTGGGGTTAGCCAGTTAGCAATGGTGATTTTTAGAGAGGAATCGTCTGAGAGAAAAACCTGCTCTTGGACCGAACCCTTACCAAAAGAGGTTTCCCCAATCAATTGAACTTGTCGGTTATCTCTTAAAGCCCCAGCTAAAATCTCAGCTCCTGAGGCCGACCCTTCATTTATCAAAAGGACTAATGGGTATTGGGAAAACTTGGAAGGACCTTTTGATTTGTAAGCTTCTCTCTCTTTCCCTTCCCCAGAATCTTGCCAGACAACAACCTCACCTTTTT
>JAHCRD010000046.1 GCA_020148085.1 Patescibacteria group bacterium
AGTTGATAAATTAATTTCAGGAATCTCCTTTCGAATTTTTTTCACCAAATTCTTATATTGCTTAATGGTATAAGGTCTGTTCATTTTCTTTAAGATTTTATCGTCTCCAGATTGAACTGGTAAGTTAAGGTATTTGGCAACTTTCTCAGATTTTGCCAGAAACCCGATTAATTCATCAGTGAAATTCTTTGGATGAGGAGAAGTAAAACGAATCCAGAAGTTTCCTGGGGTGTCATTTATCATCTTTAAAAGTTTTGGAAAATTAATTTTAGAATTAGTAGGGGAGTGATAATCATTCACATTCTGGCCTAAAAGCCAGATTTCTTTAAATCCTTTTTGTGCTGCATTTTTCGCTTCTTTTAGAATTTCTTTATGGTCACGACAAACTGAAGGGCCTCGAGTATAAGGAACAACACAATAAGCACAAAAGTTGTTGCAACCATTGGAAATAGGGATGAAAGCTCGAAAATTAGTTTGACATTTAGGTGTAATATTAAAATAATCTTTCATATCCCAAATTGAATTGAATTCTTTTTTGAATTTCTTTCTATCTTCTTTTAAAATACAGCCAGTTAAAACAGTTTTGGCTTTTAATTTTTTAAATTTTGGCAAAAGACCATAAACCCTATCAACTGCAGATTGTCTGACTGAGCACATATTAACCACAATTAAATCAGCCTCATCTATTTTTGAAGCTGGTAGATAGCCTTTATCTTCTAAGACCGTAGTAATTCTCTCCGAATCTGATTTGTTCATTTGACAACCAAAGGTGATAATATGATATCTCATTTTAACTTTTAAATAATACAACAAAAAAACAGTCCGGTAAAGGGACTGTTTTTATTACTTGTTCTCTCTTAAGGGGTTATTGATTGGAGTTGACATTTTCCTTCTAGGCATTTAGCTTTCACTCCAATACATCTTGTACTGATAGTACCTGCTGGACCGCACCTGGGTTGGGGACAGTCAGCATCAGTCTGGCACTCTTTATCTCTACATTTTCCTTGGTAAGCAATTTCTACTCCAGCTAATTTAGCAAAACAGGTATTACTATAAGTTTTGCCGTCTTTTCCGCAAACAGGATTCCACAAAGTAATACAAGCTGCTGGTTTTTCTAGCTCGGAAGGGATTTCAATTTCAGCTGGAATCACACATTCAAAAGATATAATACAACCTTGACTATCCTTTTTCACCACAATTCTTCCTTCCTGGCAAAAACCAGAAGCCGGTTTTTCAATTTCTGGACAGTTCAGCTCTCTAACCCTTTCTCTTGTTCTTTCTATAATTCTTTCTCTTGTTTCTATTAATCTCTCTTCGAGTTCAGGCGTTTCTTTCAGTTCAGATCTTAGGTTCTCCAATATCTCAAGATGTTTCTCTTCTACTCCACTGATTTTATCAATATATTCTTTAAATCTTTCTTGGTCTTCCGGCGACATTTGTTCTAAATCTCCTTTTAGCCTCTTTAAAGTATTTTCTTGAACCTGTCTGATTGCTTCTTTTGCTTTTTCTGGAACTTTTTCCTCCAACTCTGACAAAACTTCCAAGTTTTTGAAGTTTTTAAACTTACTTCCTTTTATTCCTTCCAAATTATTATCTAATCTTTCTTGTAATTGCTCTTTCCTATCTTCAAGTTTCGTCATCACTTCACCAAATTTTTCCAGATGTCTTTCTCTCGCCTCTTCTATTTTTTCAAAGACTTCCGCTGGAACCTGTGTTTCTAATTTCTGAAGAATTCTCTGATGAAGAGCCTGATGTTGGATAAATTTATCTAAGAACTTTCCAACCTCTTCATTCTCTTCAGCTGTTTCTCTTATTCTATCAGTTGCTTTTTTAATTTCTTCAATTTCTCCTTGATAATTGACAATTCCTTTTTCAATTGCTTTCTGGCTTTTCTTTTGCTCAATTAATATCTTTACTTCAATTAATTTTTCATTGGCAAATTTTTCTTTTAGTCTGGCCTTAGCCACTGGATTAAAGGTAAAGAAAGATTGGATTGCTCTTCCCCAATTTTTCAGAAAATAAAATGGACTATCCGGTAGAAGCCTTGGTTCACCAACTTCCAGGTCTTGAGCTTGGATATCTTCATCAAGACTTATTTCTTCAGTGACGTCTATCTCTCCTGCTGGAAGAATTATTTCGTCCATTATATCTTCGTCTCCTTCAGCAGGCATAACTTCTCGGGCTAAGACAACTCCAGTAGCAAGGATTAAAGGCAAAACTAGTAAAGAGATGGAAAGTTTAGTTGTATTAGACATAAGTATAAATTTTTAATTTTATTCTATTTGACCTTTAATGAATTTCCTCTTTTTTCTCTCTCAAAAAAGACCTCCATTGCTCTAAAAATTCGGTGAATAATTGGAAAGGCATATCAATTAAGGCGGTAATTAAAACTACTACAATGTTATATTTTATCCATTGAGTTGATAACCATTTTCCCATCCGGATAAAGGGTAGAGAAAAAGAATCGATTAAAAAAGTCAAAAATCCTCCCCGCTCAGGTATAACCTGAAGCTCTTTTGCCCTTTCTCGGATTTTTACTCCAGCAAAAGAAATCAGGGAGAAAAACATCAAAAATATTATTATTGACAAAATTCCAAAGTTTAATTTATTTAATCCCCAAATTATTATTCCAAAGGAGAGCAAAAAAGTTAAAAGATAAAAGATGGTAATTATTGCATTTAAGATAAATCCTCTTTTTTTAGTCGGTCTTAATACATAAATATCTTCTCTCTCTTTTTTATAGACAATTTTCATCACCTCCATT
>JAHCRD010000047.1 GCA_020148085.1 Patescibacteria group bacterium
GAAATATAAAAAATTTGATAAAAATTCTTCAGGGAAAAAGAACTCAGGCCCTGAAAGATTTAAAAAGAAAAATGAAGAAATTTTCAAAGACTCAGGAGTTTGAAAGAGCAGCAAAATTGAGAGACCAAATTGGGGCCTTGGAAAATGTTTTTGAGCACGCGCAAGTTTTTCAGGGTTTAGTTGAAAGAAAAATCCAAAATTGGAGAGATATCGAAAAAAAATTAAAAAAGATTTTGGGGATAAAAAGAAAAATAAAAAGGATTGAGGGCTACGATATCTCTAATATTCAAGGAAAAGAGGCAACAGGAGCAATGGTAGTTTTTGAAAATGGAACTCCTGATAAAAATGAATATCGGAAATTCAAAATTAAAATTTCTGATAAACCAAATGATATTGCTATGTTGAAAGAAGTTATCTCTCGAAGGTTAAATCATCCTGAATGGAAATTTCCCCAAATAATGCTAATTGACGGAGGAGTCGCCCAGCTAAATGCTACCAAACAAACAATTAAGCAATCTAGCAATTCAACAATTAAAGTTATGGCTTTAGCTAAAAGAAAAAATGAGCTTTATGTTGAAGGCAAAGAGAGGCCGATTTTGTTGAAAAATCTTCCCCAAGAAGTTTCAAATTTAATTTTACATATTAGAGATGAAGCCCACCGATTTGCAATAAAATATCATAGGAAACTAAGAGAAATTGACTTTAGGGAGAAACCTTGATAGGATAGATAAATGAAAAGATTTTTGGGATATATTGTTGTTGGTTTTTTAGGGCTTTATTTAGCCACTTTGTTTGTTCCCGGAGTTAAAGTTGAAGGAGATTTTGAAACTGTAATTAAAACTTTATTTTTTGCTGGAATCGCTTTGGGAATAGTTAATTTTTTTATTAAGCCAATTGTCGACCTTGTCACTTTTCCTTTAAGGTTGCTGACTTTTGGTCTTTTCAGTTTGGTGGTGAATATGGGAATGGTTTGGATAGTGGATATTCTTTTCCCAAAACTAATTATCCCGGGACTTGGAGGGCTTTTCTGGACAGGTCTTATAGTTTGGTTCTTAAACTTTTTTGTCCCAAAGAAAAGACCTAAAATTAAAGAAGAGTAATTATGAAACAACTAATTCTCATTTTGCAAATTGCCATACCCTGCCTTTTAATCTTATTTATCCTTCTGCAACAGAGGGGGACAGCTTTGGGGTCAGCATTTGGTGGCGAGGGTGGATTTTATGCCAGACGTCGTGGAATTGAGAGAAAAATTTTCTGGGGCACAATAATTTTAGGGGTTTTATTTATTGTTATTTCTCTATTAAATTTAATCATCTAATCTGAAACTCAATTTTCTCCAAAAATTAAAGGGATTGCTAAAAAAATATAGAAAATTCCCGAGACTGTGGCAATGGGAAAGGTTTTTTAACGTTCTCTCAAAATCAGAAAAAATATTTTTTATTGTTTGTTTTTGGTTAGTTATAGGTTCTTTAATTTTTCTCAACCTTAATTTTTACTTCAAGAATACAGAAGTTGTTCCTAGTTTCGGAGGAATTTACAAGGAAGGATTAGTTGGTCAACCAAGATTTATCAACCCTATTTATCTTTCAACTCAAGATGTTGATCGAGATCTCGTTGAAATATTATTTTCTGGCTTGATGAAATACAATGAAAAAGGAGAACTCCAGAGGGATTTAGTAAAAGATTATGAAATAAAAGAGAATGGGAAGATTTTCGAAGTTTGGTTAAAAGACAATGTTTTTTGGCATGATGGCGAGCGTCTCACCGCCGACGACGTGGTTTTTACCATCAACTTAATCCAGGACCCTCAATATCAAAGCCCCTTGAGAATCAAGTGGTTGGGAATAAAAGCTGAGAAAATTTCAGCAAATGCCGTCCGGTTCCGCTTGCCAAAAAAATATTCTGGCTTCCTGGAAACTCTTACTTTAAAAATTGTCCCAAAACATATTTTTGAAGATCTTGCTCCCCAGAACTTACCCTGGGAGTTGGTATCAGAAGAATATTTAATTGGTTCGGGCCCCTTTAAATTTAAAAGTTTGATTCAAGATAAATCGGGCTACATAAGGGAATTGAGTTTAGAAAGAAATGAAAATTATTATGATAAAAAACCTTATTTAGAAGAACTTTCTTTTTTGTTCTATCAAGATGAAACAGAGATTATTTCTCAAGCCCGAGTTGGAGAAATTCAAGGATTTTCTATTACTGACCCAAAATATTTTGACGGGAGCATCAAAGAGAACTTTGAATGCTACCTGCTCTCTTTGCCAAGATATTTTGCAGTTTTTTTCAACCTCAAAGAAAAAGGCATTTTTTCTGATAAAAGGGTGAGGGAAGCTTTAGCTTTTGCCGCAGATAAAAATGAGATTTTGCAAAATATTTTCTCCGGTAAGGGAGAGGTAGTTAACTCCCCAACTCTGCCAGATTTTTTTGGTTTTAAAACTCCAGCTAAAATTTCTGAATTCGACCAAGCGGAAGCCCAAGAGATTTTAGAAGAAGAAGGATTTAAAATTAATCCAGAAACTGGCCGGAGAGAAAAACTTGTTGCCAAAGAAATCTCTCCCCTTTTCAAAAGAAATTTGGTTTCGGGAGTAAAAGGTGAAGATGTAAGAGAACTTCAAAAATGTTTAGCTCAAGATAAAGAAGTTTATCCAGAAGGCGAAATAACTGGTTATTTTGGCGAAAAGACAAAAGCTGCTGTGATTCGCTTTCAGGAAAAATATGCTCAAGACATTTTAACTCCGATAGGA
>JAHCRD010000048.1 GCA_020148085.1 Patescibacteria group bacterium
TGAAAGTTACGGTTTAAAATAGAAAATTTTTAATTTTTAATTGTGATTTTACATTTTTCATTTTTCACTTTTCATTTCTATAGGCAGATGGCCGAAGCCACCCTGTCTCCCTTTGCTAATTTCATCACCCTTACCCCAGAAGTTGCTCTGCCAAGAATCGAGATTGAACCAAGAGAACTCCTTATGGCCTGGCCCTTCTGGGAAATAACAATTAAATCTCTTTCTTCATCTCCAACGACTTTTGAGAAGACAATTCTTCCAGTTTTTGAACTAATCTTGGCAGCCTTTATACCAGAACCACCTCTTTTTTGCAATCTATATTCTTTAATCTTTGTCCTCTTCCCATACCCATTCTCCATCACCACCAACAAATAAATTTTTAATTTTTCTTGCCCTGCTGGACACCCCGTAGGGTCCTTTTTAACTTTTAATTTTTTAATTATGCTCATGCCAATTACCTCGTCCCCCTTATTCAACCTAATGCCCTTCACTCCAGCAGCAACTCTTCCCATGACTCTCAGGTCTTTTTCTTTAAACCTGATTGATTTGCCATCTCTGCTGACTAAAATTATCTCATCCCCCTCATCGGCAATTTTGGCTGACCTTAGAAGATCCCCCTTTCGCAAGTTGATGGCTCGCAACCCGGTCCTTCGGACATTTTTGAAGGCATCGAGTGGGGTTTTTTTAATTATACCATTTTTAGTTACCATGACTAAGTATTTCTTCCCTGCCATCTCGTCTTCTTTACTGTAAGGAATTAAGCTCAAGACCTTCTCCTCTTGAGATATCTCAAGGAAATTGCTGAGTCCCCGGCCTCGAGAAACCCTTCCTGA
Organism: Patescibacteria group bacterium; assembly: GCA_020148085.1. Taxonomy (GTDB): domain Bacteria; phylum Patescibacteriota; class Minisyncoccia; order Minisyncoccales; family CG1-02-41-26; genus JAHCRD01. Next base: position 834 of record JAHCRD010000048.1, read on the forward strand.
CTCTGGAATCTCCCAAACAAAACACTGAAAAACTTTTCCAGAATCAGTAAAAAACAGAAGTTTATCCAAGGTGTTTGCCTTCAAAAAGTGACCAACCACATCTTCTTTTGAAAGTTCTCCTCCAGAAATTCCTTTTCCTCCTCTCTTTTGAATTTTGTAAACTGAAGGTTTGGTCCTTTTAATATAGCCGCCCTCAGTTAAAGTAATAATTGTTTCTTCCTTTGGAATTAGCTCTTCCTCGCTAATCTCTCCGGGCCTCGCTCCTATTACTTTTGTTTTTCTTCCATCCTTAAAGCTCAGCTCCATTTCCCTGAGCTCTGCTTTCATCACCTCTTTCACCTTTTTGGGGCTCTTCAAAATTAAGGTAAGTTTTTTTATTTTCTCTTTAGTTTCTTTTAATTCTTTTTCGATTTTCTCTCGTTCCAATCTTGCTAAGTTCTGGAGTTTCATTTCCAAGATTGCTACTGCCTGAACTTTAGTTAGCTTAAATTTCTTTTGCAGATTCTTTGCTGCCTCCTCTCGGCTCTGTGATTTTTTAATAGTTTTGATTACCTCATCAATGTTTTTTAAAGCAACCATTAACCCTTCCAAAATATGAGCTCTTTCTTTTGCTCGTTGTAAATCAAATTTTGTTCTTCTCAAAACTACTTCTTTTTTGTGTTTTAAATAGCAAATTAAGACATCTACTAAAGAGAGAACCTTGGGTTGAATTCCATCTACCAAAGCTAACATATTCAAATAAAATGTCTTTTGAAGGTCGGTGTATTTGTAAAGAGCATTCAAAATTTTCTTGGGAAAGGCATCTCTTTTTAGCTCAATGACGATTCTCATCCCTTCTCTACCGGACTCATCCCTGATATCTTTCACCCCATTTATTTTTTTATCTTCAACCAATTTTGCTAATGAACGGACTAAATCCGATTTTTGAACTTGGAAAGGAATTTCAGTTATTATGATTTGAAAATTACCTCTTTTTTGTTCTCGAATTTCAGCTTTCCCTCTCATCAAAATAGCGCCTTTTCCTTGAGAATAAGCAGAAATTATATCTTTTTTCCCATAAATTATTCCGCCGGTTGGAAAATCTGGACCTTGGATAAATCTGAAAAGGTCCTCGGTTGTTAAAGAGGGATGGTCAACTAAATAGATGATAGCTGAAAGAATCTCAGAAATATTGTGGGGGGGGATATTTGTTGCCATGCCAACTGCAATCCCCAGAGAACCATTTAATAAAAGTTGGGGCAAAGGAGATGGTAAAACAACCGGCTCTTTTCTCGTTCCATCGTAATTTGGCCGGAAATCCACCGTGTCTCTTTCAATATCTCTTAACATTTCTTCACCGATCTGTGATAATTTTGTCTCCGAATAACGCATCGCACTCGGCGCGTCACCATCGATTGAGCCAAAATTTCCTTGACCCTGAATTAATGGATACCTTAAAGAGAAATCTTGAGCCATTCTGACTAAAGCATCGTAGACAGCCATATCACCATGAGGATGATATCTTGATAATGTGGACCCAATTACTGATGCTGATTTTCTAAATTTAGCAGTATGGCGGAGTCCGTCTTCATACATCGCATACAAAATTCTTCGATGGACTGGTTTTAAGCCATCCCTGACATCGGGTAAAGCTCGAGAAATGATAACGGACATCGCATAATCCAAATAGCTCTCCCTCATTTCTTCGGTGATTTCCCGGGGTTTAATATACCCAATCTCCTTATTTTGTTTTCGTGAGTTAGTGGACATAGAAATTGAAAATTGGGAATTTATTCAGGGAAAGTGCTAGTGGTAGTAGTTGCTGTCTGTTCTGCCATCTCTTCTATTTTTTTTAAATGCTCTTCTAATCTCCTTTGGGTTTCAGTTATTTCTTTTTTTAAATTTTGGGTATTTAATTCTTCAAAAAATTTTT
>JAHCRD010000049.1 GCA_020148085.1 Patescibacteria group bacterium
AAAAACAATAAACAAGAGCAAGCCCGAGCAACCATGGAACTTTACAAAAAGGAAAAAATCAGTCCTTTTTCGGGCTGCCTACCCCTTCTTTTACAATTGCCAATCCTGATTGCCCTTTATCAAGTTTTTTTGAAAGGGCTAAAACCAGAAGTTTTAACTGCTGCTCTTTACAGCTTTGTCCCCAATCCAGGAGAGGTTATTCCAACTTTCTTGGGGATTATTAACCTTTCTCAACCAAATTTCCTTTTGGCTTTGGCAGCTGGTATTTTACAGTTTTTTCAATCAAAGATATCGTTCCAAAAATCCCGGGGCGAGCAAAAATCAAAGAAAGGGGATTTTTCTTCAATGATGCAGAATCAAATGCTTTATTTTTTCCCGATTTTTACGGTTTTCATTGTCTGGAAACTTGGTTCAATTATTGGCCTTTACTGGATAGTTTCCACTTTATTTTCAATTGGCGAGCAATATATAGTAAAATCAAAAATCAAAAAGCAAAATGCAAAATGACCCCGAAGGAGTCGCTTCGCGACCCTACGGGGCAGGCGCGGAACCGCGCAAAAGAGACGCGAAAGGGAAAGGTTTTCTCTTTTAAGGATTTTCCGGAAGTTGGCTTGATTTTTAGTGTTATTTTTTGGGTGGTTCTTTTCGGGTTTTTGTTCTCTTATTTCAATATAGCTAAGTTTTATTTAGCTGATACTCATTATAAAAATTATTTAGCAAATCCTTCTCAAAATTTAGAAAGATTAGAAAGGGCAGCAAAACTTGCTGATTCAAGGACTTTGTATCATATTGCCTTAGCCCGAGCTTATTTGCAAAAATTTACTGCTGAGGTCACAAAGCCTCAACCAAACAATCAGGTGATAACTAATATGGTGGCTTTGGCTGTTCAGGAAGGGAAAAGGGCTCAAGAACTTAGTCCAAACAGGATAGCAGCTCAGGAAACCTTAGGGGTTGTTTATCGAGATATTCAGGGGATGGCTCAGGGAGCTTTAGATTGGGGGATAAGAACATTTGAGAAAGCAATTGAGTTGGAGCCGAAAAATCCAGTTTTGCTGACAGAACTTGGAAAGCTCCAAGTTGTCAATAATAAGTTAGGAGAAGCAAGAGGTTTGTTTAATCGAGCTTTGGAGCTAAGGCCAGATTATGCTGATGCGGGAATACAGCTCAGCATTTTGGAAGAAAGGGAAGGAAAAACAGAGGAGGCAATTGCCAGGTTAGAAAATTTGGTTCAGCAAATTCCCTTTTCAGTGGAAGCTCATTTCCAATTGGGGCGATTGTATTACAATGCCCAAGATTACGATAAAGCGATTCTGCAATTCCAGATGGCATTACAACTTTTCCCAAATCATTCAAACTCGCTTTATTCTTTAGGTTTAATTTATGAGAGGAAAGGTGAGAGAGAGAATGCTCTGGTGATGTTTGAGAGGGTATTGATTCTTAACCCAGGGAATGAGGATGTAATGAGAAAAATTGAGGAACTAAAAGAGTAAATATGGCCAAAAAGAAGAAACAATCTCAAAAAGCAGAAACTCCCTTAAAACCTCGGAGAATCAAAATCAAGGTTATTGGTCTTGGTGGTGGGGGTGGTTCGATTGTTTCTGAGATGGCAAAAGGTTTAAAAGGGGTGAGTTTTTTGGTTGCTGATACTGACATAAGGACTTTCAGGAGAGTTCCCAAAAAGGTGAGGACCTTTCAATTTGGGGAAAACTTAACTTATGGCATGGGAACAGGGATGGATATTGATTTGGGCCAGAGGGCAGCTGAAAAAGAAAGAGAGAGAATAGAGAAAATTTTTAAGGGACAAGACCTTTCTATCTTGATTGCTTCTCTGGGTGGGGGAGTTGGTTCTGGAGCTTCTTTGGTATTTGCTGAGGCAGCCAGAGCCCAAAAAAATATTACCTTGGGGATTTTCACTTTACCCTTCAGCTTTGAGGGTGAGAAAAAGATGAGAATCGCCAAAAGTGCCCTGAAGGATTTGAGAGAAAATTTGTCTGGTACGACTGCTTTAAACAATGAGAAAATTTTTAAACTCTGCGATAAAAAAACTCCCTTAAAAAAAGCTTTATCTTTGTTGAACCAGAATTTGGTTGATTATTTGGAAGATTTAATTGAGATACTTTTTGCACCCGGAATTATCAATATTGATTTTGCTGATTTGAGAACAATTTTAGCAGGACAGGGTCGAATGATTTATTTTGGTCAGGGAGTGGGACAGGGCCCAAACCGGGTGGAGGAGTCAATTAAAAAAGTTTTTCAAAACCCAATTTTTGGTGATTGGAATCCTCAGTCGGGAACCCCCAAAAGGATTTTGTTTAATATTTCTGGAGGAAAGGATTTGGGGTTGAGAGAAGTTGAAGAAGTAAGTCGGGCAATTTCCGGACTCAATCCCAGAGCAAAAATTATTTTTGGGATTTCTCAAAATTCAAGGCAGGCTAAGAAAATTAAAATTACTCTTTTGGGAGTAGGGGAGAGTTTATCAGAACAGAAAGAAGAAAAGAGAGTTAAACCCGTTTCCCCAAAAGCTCCAGCGATTAAGAAAAAGAAACCAAAGCTTGCTAAAGCTACAACGGCAGTCAGACAAAAAAGGAAACCTGTCTCCACTGAGGCTGTGATGGTCAGCAGAAAGAAAGCCAAAGTTCGCCGAAGTGGGTTGGAAATTAAAAAAGCTGAAG
>JAHCRD010000050.1 GCA_020148085.1 Patescibacteria group bacterium
TTTCCACTTTTAATTTTTAATTTGACTGAGCCCGAGCGAAGCCGAAGGCGAGCGAGGGCGAAGGAACGTGCCAGAGTTTGTAAATCCAATTGAGGTTTTAAACCAAATAACATTGAGAAGTGATATGACAGCTGCTGATTTTGGTTCGGGAAGTGGTGGTTGGACTATTCCTTTAGCCAAAAAACTTGATGATGGTGAAGTTTTTGCCATTGACATTCAAGAAGAACCCCTTTCAGCTTTGGGAGGAAGAGCAAGGCTTGAGGGGATTTCAAACATTAGGAAAGTGGTTGCTGATGTCGAAGCAAGAATTGGAGAATTAAAAGAATCGTCTTGTGATTTGGTTTTGATGACCGACCTCTTATTTGAAGTTGAAAATAAAAAAGCAGTTTTCCAAGAGGCAGAAAGAGTTTTAAAGCGGGGAGGGAAAGTTTTAGTTGTTGATTGGTTGCCTGAAGCTTCTTTAGGACCAAAAGATGGCAGGGTTTCTTCTGAAGAGGTAAAAGAAATCGCCAAAAATCTCAAATTCCGTTTAGAAAAAGAATTCAAAGCCGGCGATTACCATTATGGTTTGGTTTTCGCCAAGTCATAATTATACTATAATATACTAAATATACTATGAAGTTTTGTTTGTTTAAGATAATAATTATTTCGGGGTGGCTATTCTTTCTCTTGATACCTCAAGTTTCTCAGGGGATAGAGATTGAGAATCCTCTTGATGTTGAATCTATTCCTGAACTTATAGATAATATTGTTCAATTTATTTTTTGGATTGCCGTGGTGCTTGCTCCCTTAATGATTTTGGTTGGTGCCTTTTACTTTATAACAGCAGCTGGCGATCCAAAGAGGGTTGAAACTGGTAAAAAAATAATCCTCTGGACAATTGTTGGATTAGCTATTATACTATTTAGTAGAGGAATAATTAGTATTATTAGAAGTGTTTTGGCTGGCTAAAAATAAAAAATTTGTTAAAATAATAAAGTAAAGGTCGAGCATTAATTAATAATCAATAATCGATAATTAATTAAAAATTAATTAAATGAAAAAAATATTATCAGCATTAGTTTTGGGGAGCTTATTGGCTGCTTTACTTTTACCTGTAGTTTCTTTGGCTCAAGAGGACATCCCTCAGGGATGTACTATGAGACATGATCTCACCGGCTTAACAAAAGTAGACTGTCCGGGTGTAAACGGGTTTTGTGCTGTTGAGAGTACAGTGTACGATTGTGGCGTTTGTTGTATGCTCAACACCCTCTACACCGCTACCAACTGGTTCTTCTATATCCTAATCATTCTCTCAACAATACTGATAATCTGGGGTGCCTTTGGGATATTGTTTGCTGCTGGAGACCCAGAAAGAATGGCTAAAGGAAGAACCACAGTTATCTACGCTTTAGTTGGAATAGCAATTGCTCTGTTTGCTAAAGTGATTCCCTCAATAGTCAGGTTTATGATGGGGGTGTAATTTCCAAAAGTTATTTTTAATCCTAATTACAGATTACAGAAAATGAAGAAAGTGTTAAGGAGTCTAGCGTTAGGAGTTTTTGTGGTAGGATTATTAGTGCCAGAGTTAGTTTCAGCTCAATTTAAAAGGCCTCAAGAGTGTTGTAAAATCAGACATGAAATCACAGTTAAGACGAGTGATGTAGGAAAATTGACTTTAAAGTCAGGAGAGGTTGTGGGTGCACCTGCTGCACAGAATCCGGTTTGTGATATTCAACCAGATGAAGGAAAAAATAAATTTGCAACAAGAGATTGGGGGGTATTTTGTCTGCTCAACACCCTCTACACTGTTACCGTCCGGTTCTTCTATGGTGCAATCGCTGGTTCAACAATAGTGATACTCTTGGGTGCTTACACTATCTTATTGGCTGCTGGAGAGCCAGAAAGGATGAAAAGAGGGAGAACTATGGTTATCTATGCTAT
>JAHCRD010000051.1 GCA_020148085.1 Patescibacteria group bacterium
TTCTGGTTGGACCGAGATCAGCTGAAGACATCAAAATTAGTATTGGTTCGGCTCTTCCCCTGAAAGAAAAAAAAGAAGCAGCCCTGAGGGGAAGGAATCTGGTTACCGGGCTCCCCGAGGAGATTATCATCAACTCAGAAGATATCAGAAAGGCCCTGGAGAAATCAATGAATCAAATTGTGGAGGCAATAAAACTGACTATTGAACAAACCCCTCCTGAGCTCCTGGCTGATGTGATGACTGATGGAATTTATCTTGTTGGAGGAGGATCCTTATTGAGAGGGCTTGATAAATTGATTGCGACGACAACTCGAATGCCAGTTAAAATTATTGAAGATCCTTTGACGGCAGTAGTTCGGGGCGGGGGAGTAGTTTTGGAAAACCTTGATGATTTAAGAGAGATATTGGCTGAAACAGAATCGGAAGAACCACCCAAGTAAAATTTATGATTTCAAAAGAAGAAGTAAAACATGTGGCTAAGTTGGCTCGGCTGGGACTTTCTGAAAAAGAAATTGAGAAAATGCAAAAAGAGCTCTCAGTGATTTTAGATTACATCAATTTATTAAGAGAACTCGATATCTCAGATATTAAACCAACTTCTCACTCAATTTTATTAGAAAATATAAGCCGAGAAGACATAATAAAAGAAGAGGACTCTCAAACCGTGCTGAAACTTCTGGAAGCTCCCCCCTCAAAAGAAAAGGGACATATTAAGGTGAAGGGAATACTGGGTTAAATTTTCAATTTTCAATTCTCAATTTTCAAATAAATTTCAATGCCTAAAACTAAGGGTTTTACAATTTCTGATATTAATCAAGGATTGAAAGAAAAAGAATTTTCAGCTCAAGAATTAATTGAGAATTATCTAAAAAAGATAAAGTCCTTAGATGAAAAACTGGGAGCTTTTCTGGAAGTTAGCCAAAACGAAGCACCACAGCAAGCTAAAGCAGTAGATGATTCAATTTCCCAGGGAAAAGAGATTTCTATTCTCGCCGGAATTCCTGCAGCCATTAAAGATAATATTTTAGTTAAAGACATAAAATGTACGGCTGCCTCAAAAATTCTTGAGAATTATCGAGCTCCCTATGATGCAACTTGCGTCAAGAAATTGCGAGAAAAAGGAGTTGTAATTTTGGGCAAAACTAACCTTGATGAGTTTGCAATGGGTTCTTCAACTGAACATTCCGCTTTCAAGAAAACGCGCAATCCCCAAGATTTAGCAAGGGTGCCAGGTGGATCTTCTGGTGGGTCAGCCGCAGCAGTCCGAGCAGGGGAGTGTTGTTTTGCACTGGGTTCTGATACTGGTGGTTCAATTCGCCAACCCGCCTCTTTTTGTGGAGTGGTTGGATTAAAACCAACTTATGGAGCTGTATCTCGCTTCGGTTTAATTGCTTTTGCTTCTTCTTTGGACCAGATAGGACCAATAACTAAAAATGTTCGAGACGCTGAGATTGTTTTTGATGCTATCAAAGGTAGAGACCCTCTTGATTCAACTTCGGTTGAATCAAAATTTTCAATTTTCAATTTTCAATTTTCAAATCTAAGAATTGGGGTGCCCAAAGAATATTTTGGAGAGGGGATTGAGCCAGAGGTAAGAAAAGTGGTAGAAGAAACAATTAAAAAAGTAGAGAAAGAAGGGGCTAAAATTGAAGAGATTTCTCTT
>JAHCRD010000005.1 GCA_020148085.1 Patescibacteria group bacterium
TTAAAGCACCGAACCGACATTTTTTTGCACAGAGCCCACAACCATCACACTTATTTAAATCAATTTCTGGCTTGGCTGAAGTAACAACAGGGATTACTTTATCCCAACTTTTTATCTCGTTCAACCAAATTGCTAAATTAGGCGCATCAACATCACAATCAACCGCCACCACCTTTTGAGTTTCAGCAAACAACATTGCTAAAGCCGAAGTCAGCATACTCTTGCCTACGCCACCTTTTCCCGAACTTACAACTAATTTCATAATGGTTTAATTAAGCAAACATCAAGATTTCTGGCTTGAAGATTAACAAAATTCCTAAAATAAATATCAATAACCCGCCAATTAAAGTAGCCCAGTAATTATATTTTTCAGTAAAGCCAATTCTACTTAAGGTAATAACTGCTAAAGAAAAGATAATTAAATCATCAAGCATAAAAACAAGCGAATAAAGAATAAGATAACTATAATGGCTCAAACTAGTTAAAGGATTAAGGGCTAAAATCCGGGTATAAATAGCTGGTAAGCCGGCCGAGCAGAAAAACTCAACCAAATTTACAGCCAGGGCCAAACCAATTAAACCTACTATCATCCCCCAAGTAAAAGGAGAAGCAACAATTTTCTCAGCTCGGCTTTTCATCTTTTGGTGAAGTTTTGATTTTATCCCTAACACTTTACAAACTCCGGGATGGTAGGTAAGAAAATTTCTAATTTGCCAAGCTCCTACCCCTAAAGCAAAACCTCCGATTAAGATTCTAGTTAAGTTAACATAACCTATTGCTAAAAACAGATTTAACCAAGCACTTAAAATTAAAAAGTAAATAACTCCAGAAGCTAGAATAAAAGTTCCTCCAATCAACCACATTCTTTTTCGGGAACGAGTGTTCAACAAAAGAGCAATCAAGAACAAGAGAACCCACATGGCACAAGGATTCAACCCATCCAAAACTCCCAAAGTTATGGTTAAAGCAGGTAAAGATAATTTAGAAAGATCAATCTCACCAAAAACAGGGATTTTAATTATATGAGAGGTTTCTTCATCTTCTTCCAACAAACACTCTCTCAAGCAACTTTCAATATTTCTGGCAACTTGTTCGTTGAAGCCAATGAAATATTTTTCTGGGGTGAAAGTTATTGGAACCCATCCCTTATCTCTTTCTGGTACTTCATACTCTCCATAAAACTTTTTTAAAAGTTCTTGATTCTCTGGATATTGGATAACTTCGTACTGATTTATTTCAATCTCTGGATATTCTGTTTTTAGTTCTTCTAAAAACTCTTTTTCCTCGGTACAGTGAGGGCAGGTTTTACTGTAAAAGAAATTAACCTCTATTTTTTGTTGAGCAGAGACAGGATTGAAAACACTGAAAATTAAGAAAAAAAATAAACCAGTTAAAATTAATTTCTTCATAGCTCTATCTTTGTCTTTAATAAATTACCCTTTGAATAACCTTCTAAAATTTTTTTGGAATAAGGAATTTCTTTTTCAATTTTTAGCTTATATCTTTTAGCAATTTTTTCAACTTCTTTCTTTTTCCCCAAATCTGCTTGGTTCAAAACAATTTTAGCTGGCACTTTCAATTTCTTACATAAATCTAAAATCAAATTTAAATCGTAAGCTCCCATGGGGGTTGGTTCGGTAACCGCCAGGGCAGAATTAACATCTAATAAAGCAGTAATTACTGGACAATGAGTGCCAGCAGCCGTATCAAACAAAACTACATCGGCTTTGATTCTTTTAGCTAATTTCAAGGCAAATTCCTTAACCTGCCCTACCACCGGTCCGGTCTCCTCCAATCCCGTTTTCGCTAATCCTGTAAGCAGATAAAGGTTCTGGATTTTATTTAAATAAATCTTTCCGAGCTCTTCTTTATTGGGCTGAATTGCCCCAAACGGACAAACTATCCAACAAGCTCCACAAGCTGAACATAGGTCTTTTATAAAAATTGGATATTTCCCTGGTGCTTGAAAAATAGCATTGCTACGACAAGTTCTGGTACATAAGCCGCACTTGGTGCATTTTTTTTTAATTAACTTCGGAAATTCAGCATATACTCGGTCCACCAGTTTTTCTAATTTCTCTCCTATTAACAAATAATCATTGGGGCATTCAACATCACAATCACAAAGAATCACCTTTTTACCTTCCTTTGATAATTGAGCAGCCATTAACACAGCGATTGTTGATTTTCCTGTGCCCCCTTTACCCCCTGTTATGCCGATAGTTTTAATTTTCATTGCCATTTTCTTTTTTTATATCTCTCAAAATTTCATCAAGACTTTTGCCGAAAGGAATTATCTCAACTTCAATGCCAAAATTTTCTAAATTCTGTTTTGCATTGGGACCAATCCGATAGGTAAAAACCTTATCGGCCCGAACTGCTTTGATAAATCTCGCACCACGAGGTGAGTCCTTTTCAAAATAGGGATTTTTAACAATTTCTTTAAATAAGATTTTTCCTTCCTTTTTATCAATCACTAAATATTGAGCGGCCCCGAAACGAGGGCTAATTTCTTCTCCTTCCAAAGGGACAGTTATCCTCTCCCCTAATTTTTTAGGTCCAATTTGTTCAAAACCTTCCAATTCTCCTATTCTCTTTCCAAATTTAGGCAAGACAACAGTTCTTGCCATCTCATAGGCCTCAACAGCAATAACTATCTGTTTCAATACCGGAATGTTTCTCAATAACCTTTCCTCCAAAGTTTCGGTTATTTTTTGAACATTTTCAACTTTTAATTTTGGGGGTAGTTCAATCTTGATTTCAGCGAAGTTGTAAGCGCCAATTTTCCTGGTTTTTAAATCGGAAATCTCTATTTGGTGAGCTTGGCAAATCTTTTTAATTCTCTCTTCAACTTCTTTATTGCTGACATCTAATAGGGAATCGGTGATTTCCTTGCCAATCTTGAAAGTTTTCAAAAGTATAAATCCTCCAATCCCTAAAGCTACAATGGCATCAGCTAAATTGAAATAGCGAATGAGGAAAAGACCTCCCAAAACTCCAATTGAAGATAAAGCGTCAGCTCTTGAATGCTCAGCATCAGCAACTAAAGAAAGAGATTGATATTTTCTTCCAAAATGAAATTTTAATCTGGCTAGAATCTCAGTAATTAAAATTGAAACTCCCACTAATATTATTGCTTGGTAACTAAACTTCACAACGCTTTCCCCAAAAAATCTTTTAATCGCTTCATATAGAATCCAAATACCAGAAATTGCTAAAAGTATTGCTACTAAAAAACCTGCTAAACTTTCGGCTCTCCAGTGTCCATAGGGGTGGGCTTCGTCGACTGGCTTTTTTGCCACTTTTAATCCTAAAAAAGTAATAAAAGAAGAAAAAATATCTAATCCCGAATGGATTCCATCAGCTATTAAAGCTACACTTCCAATCAGAAAACCAAAAATTAGTTTGGAAATTCCCAAACCAAGATTTGCTATGGTACTAATAATAGAAACGCTTTGAGGATTCATGATGATTTAAAAAATTCTTTATCTGGGAGGACCACCTCCCCTGCCACCTCTTCCTCGACCTCTAGGGCCTCCGCCACCTGGCGGTGGTCCCATCCCAAAATGACCAGGAACAGAGGGGCCTTGAACTTGAGATAACTTATTTTCTTTCCACATTTCAAAAACCTCTCTGGCAGAAATTCCAGTTGGAGCTAAAAAAACTTTGATGCCACTTGAGACTAAAACTCCAAAGGCATTTGGTCCAATATTACCCGTTATTAAAACATTAACTCCCCAAGAAGCAATCTCTTGAGCAGCAGCTATTCCTGCCCCCCTCATAGCATGAACTCCGGGGTTCGGTAAAACCTCTTCTAAATTACCTTTCTCGTCTAACAAAAGAAAATACTGTGCCCTTCCAAATCGGGGATCAATTGGAGAATCCAAATTTGGACCCAAAGAAGTAATACAAATTTTCATAGCTATTTTATCGAGCTCTGGTCATTGGACCACCGCATTCCGGGCACTTCTCCTCATAACAAGGGACTCCTCTTTTATGAGGAATTTTTTTATTACACCGCGGGCACCAGCACTCTCCCTCAGGGCCTAAACCGAAACCACCGGGTTGCCTACCTCGACCACCACCGCTTCCGGCTCCTCTGCCAGGTGTTTGAGGTCTTTGATTTGTCATAATCTAAAATTTATTTTACTCTTGTTCGACTTTGATTTTTTTAGAACCTTTAAGTTCTTGGAGCCGTTTTTCTATGGCTTTCATTCCTTCTTTCAAACCTTCTAATTCTTGACTTAATATCTCTCTTTCTTGGGCTAACATTTCTTTTTCTTGGTCTTTGGTGGGTTGATAGGGTGTTGGCTGATATGGTGTTGCTGGATACCCAGGATAATATGGATATCTTCCCCAGGCTGGCAAGCCAATGTCAGCTCTGTACCAACCAGGAAGTCCGGTTGCTCGATACCAGTTTCTCCAGCCTCGGCCTCTTCCCCAGCCAAAATATCCTCTACCCCCATAAGGGTAAGGATTCATATAACCAGGGTAAGGGAAACCAGCGCAATAACCAGCTCCTCTGCCAGTCATTGGCCCTTGGCCTAAAGGTCCTGTCATATCACCGCGTGGCATGATACTTTTTTATTTAATTATTTTAACAGAGAATCACGGCCTTTAACAAGTTGACTCTCTATTTTGAGTATATACCCATAACTATATGTTTGTCAAGAGGTGATAACTCCTCCACCTAAAACTTCCTCTTTTAAATAAAAAACTACTGATTGGCCAGGGGTGACCGCTCGCTGAGCTCTTCCAAATTCTAACTCTATTTTTCCACCTTTTAACTTTTTAGTAATTGTTGCGGGAACTGCCTTATGACCATATCTAATTTGAGCTTTTATCTTCAATCCTTCACCCAAAGCTTTGGGTGAAGGGCTTCCTGAAATCCAGTTAACATTTTCAGCAACCAAACTTTTACTACAGAGAGCTTTATCATTAGAAAAAGGAGTAACAATTAAGGCATTTCTTTTAAAATCTTTTTTTACCACATAAAAGGGTCCACCCGGAAGCTCTATCCCCTTTCTCTGTCCAATGGTGTAAAATGATAGACCTTGGTGCTGGTCAATTTTCTTGCCTTCGATAGTTAAAATTGGTCCTGGCTTCGGTTTAATATATCGAGCCAAAAAATCATTGACAGTAGTCTGAATAAAACAAATTTCTTGAGACTCTGGAACATTCAAAACCGGCAACTTAAACTTTTTTGCCAGATCCCTCACTTCCTTTTTACTATAATCACCAATAGGAAACAAAATACGTTTCAATTGTTTTTGATTCAATTGCCACAAGAAATAACTTTGGTCTTTCTCTTTATCTTTTGCCTTTATCAACGAATAACGAATTTTTTGCGAATTTACGAATTTTTTTTGGACCTTGGCATAATGACCGCTGGCAACAAAATCCGCTTTCAGTCCTAATGCTTTCTCTAAAAGCAGTCCAAACTTAATTTCTTTGTTGCAAACTATGCAAGGATTCGGAGTTCTACCTCTTTTATATTCTCTCAGAAAATAATCAACGACTTTCTTTTTGAATTCTTTTTCAAAATTTAAAACATAAAAAGGAATCTTAAGAATTTGAGCAACTTTGCGAGCTCTTTTTTCAGAACCCCTAGGAGAGGAAGGATAAAGTTTCATAAAAACGCCTCTTACACCAAAACCAGCCCCTTTTAAGAGGGCTGCTGCTACCGAACTATCCACTCCCCCTGACATCGCCACTATTACTTTGTTATTTCTTTTTTTTCTCATCTTTGTGTATCCTTTCTTCTATCTTTAGCCATTCTTTATACCTTTTCTGGATTACCTTTTTCTCCTTTTCAATCCTTTGATGTTTCTTTTTAAGTTCTTTGGGAACTGGTTTTTTATTTTTGGTTAAGTAATTGTGGATTGCCTCAAGCAAGGCATCAACTGCCAAAACCGAGCAATGTAATTTTATTGGAGGTAAATTTCCTAAAGCATCAACTACCTCTTGTCGATCAAGTTCTAAGGCTTCTTTAATGGTTTTTTCCTTTACAAGATCAGTAATAACGCTACTTGAAGCTATGGCGGCTAAGCAACCATATGTTTCAAACTTCACCTCTTTAATTATCTCTCTTCCTTTTTTATCTTTGCCAACTTTTATATAAAGCCACATTACATCGCCACAGATAATATTGCCCACCTTACCAACACCGTCTGGATTTTTTATTTTCCCGTAATTGTGAGGGTGGGTAAAATGTTTAATAACTTTTTTAGTATAAGGACCAATTTTTTTCATTGTTTTAATTTTATTTAAAAGGTGAAATTTTTCTTAACCTTTGCACAATCTTTGGTAAAACTTCTAAAACCTTATCAATTTCTTTCTCTGTCGTATATCTCCCCAGAGTTAACCTTAAAGAACTGTGGGCTTCAGGAGGGGGAAGTCGCAAAGCTAAAAGGACATGGGATGGTTCCAAACTTCTGGAAGAACAAGCAGAGCCAGTTGAAGCAGCAATTCCTTCTTGGTCCAAGGCAATGACCATACTTTCCCCTTCGGCTCCCCGAATGGTGAAGTTGGCATTGTTAGGAAGCCGAGATTCTCGAGAACCATTCAATTTTACGTCGGAAACACTTTTTAAAATACCATCAATTAGTTTATCTCTTAACTTTTTCAAACTTTTCACTTTTAATTTTTCATTTTTAATTTGTTTTATCGCGGCCGCGAGGCCAACGATTCCAGCTACATTCTCTGTTCCCGACCTCACACCAGTTTCCTGGCCTCCACCATAAATTATCGGCAAAATCTCCGTTCCTTTTTTAACATATAAAGCTCCCACTCCTTTGGGTCCGTAAATTTTGTGGCCTGAAAGAGTAAGCAAGTCAACTCCTAACTTTTTAACATCGCAACTGAGATAATTTGCTGCTTGAACAGCATCGGTGTGAAAAAGAATTTTGGATTTTTTCAGCAGTTTGCCGATTTCAGCGATTGGTTGAATTGTTCCGATTTCGTTGTTGGCGTACATCACAGAAACTAAAATGGTGTTTCTGGTTATTGCTTTTTTAAGATCAGAAATTCTAATTAGTCCTTCTTTATTTACCGGCAAATAACTAACTTCCACTCCTTCCTTTTCCAATATTTTACAAGGTTCAAGCACGGCGTGATGTTCAATTTCTGTGGTAATAAGATGAGGTTTCATTCCTTTTTTTTGAGTAGCCCGAACTATGCCAAAAATTGCCAAATTGTTGGCTTCGGTTGCTGAGCCGGTAAAAATAATTTCGGAAGGCGAACAATTTAAAAAATCCCCCACGTTTCCGCGAGCTTTATCAAGAGCCATTTGGGCTCTTTGACCGAACTCATAAATTGAAGAAGGGTTGCCATGCTCTTTTTCCAGATAGGGCAACATTTCTTTCAAAACCTTGGAGTCAATTGGAGTGGTCGCTGCGTAGTCTAAGTAGATTTTTTTATTTTTTTCCATAATTTTTGCCAAAAACTTATTCTATCTAAAATTGAAATTCCATTTAAGTGGTCAATTTCTTGCTGCAAGCAATGAGAGAGAAGCCCAGTTGCCAGGAGCTCAAAGTCTTCTCCTCTTTCATCTTGAGCTCTAACTCTTATTTTTTTCCATCTTTTAATTTTCAAAAAAACCTTGGGAACACTCAAACACCCTTCTTCAGAAATTTCTTTTCCTCCCTTTTTTTCTAAAATTTCTGGATTAATAAAAACTTGGGGACCTTTGCCAACATCAACTACAATTATTCTTTTCAAAACCCCAGCCTGATTAGCAGCCAAACCAACTCCCTTAACCGCATACAGAGTTTGAAGCATATTTCTTATCAGTTCCCTTTCTCCCTCTCCTATTTCTTTCACCGGTTCCGCCTTTCTCTTTAAAATTGGGTCAGGATATTTTTTAATGGGTAATATCATAAGCTAATAAGGAGGTGCGCGAGGGTAGTTTCCGAAGGGAGCATGGAGGGTGGGTGTGACCGGACCTAAGAACTTTTAGGTGTTTGGCGCTCAAGAAAACTATTATGTTAAGCACCAGATGAGCGTTTGCTCCCTGAGGAAAGCTAGCCGTGGGCTAACTTAATACAATTCTTCTGCTCCTAATTCAATAAAAGTTGCGGGGTCTTTTTGGTTCTGGAAAGAGGTTTCAATCCAGCTGAGAGGTCTGGCAACCTTAGAAATTCGAACCTCGTCTAAAATTCCAGAAAAAGAATAGCTTCTCCAAACTTTGCTATCAGAAATTAAGGACTCTCTATAATATCTTCCGATTTCAGCAAATTTCTCTTTTCCCTTTCTTAATTCCTCTTTATACCTTAGTTCTTGCGATGTTTTTTCTCCGTTGATAAACAAAATCATCTCATCTTCTCCAAAGGCTCCTGCAACAAAATTCCATTGATTTAATTCCAAAGGATTCTCGGAAGTAATCTCCTGATATCCACTTCCAAAGGAAGTTTCGGAAAGAGAAGTCACCAATTGCCAAGGCCCATAATCACTCCCTTCCCAACCAAAAATTCCCCTTTTTTTGTATTCTGCCCCGTCAAGCCCAAAAATCTTATCGTCTTCGCTCTCGCCTTCAGGAAAAACCCAAGCTTGAAAAGTTAAACTCTCCATCTCATAAAAACTGTCTTCCGCTCCCAAGTTTATATAATCATCTTTGCCATCAAACTTAGCTCCCCGAAATATTTTTCCTTCAGCTCCCTGGGTTAACTTACCCTCTGGAGTCCCATCATTCCCATTTGAAGTGGTGTCAGTTGTGGTTCCAGAAATTTCATTAAAATGATAAACTGCTAAAAAATTCTCCTCCCAGGTATCTTTTTCGTTAACCTGGATTGTCTTTGAGGAGCCATAATAGATATAAATTTCTGTATCTCCCGTAGCAGAAACAGAAGGAACCTTAACCCAAGCTACAAGTTCACCGGTTTGGGAGTCATATTTTTCTATTTCTCTCAGCAATAAAGTTTTCCCATCAGAGCTTACAAACAAAATATCTACTCCTGCTGGTTTTGCTCTCTCTCTGAGGTCTTCATCTTTTAGATAAACTAAAACTGGAAAATTCTCTAAATCGCCAGCAACTTTTTGTTGGAAAATTTTTATTTTTTTTCTAAACTTCCAATCTGAATTGTACCAAGGCCCCTCCCCCAACTTCCCAGTGAAAATCAATTCCCCTCCTCCAGAATAAACCTGGTAAATTTTCTTCTTCTCTAAAGTTGTGTAAAGCTTGTATTCCTTTCCCTGGTCAGTACTTTTGTAATGATAGCAAAAAATAGGATGGGAGGGGTCGTAAAATGGGTCTCTTGGAATTTCAGGAAGATAATTTTTCATCTCTTGCCAGAACTTGCCATTTGATTGAACATCTTTTTCTAAACATTCCCATTCAGAAACTTGAGGGTATTTTTCATTTTCTTCAAAATAATTTTCGAGACCTTCCTCTAAAATTTTAATGTTTGCTATCCGCTCTCGATCTCTTGCCTCTGCCAAAAGCCCTCTGACAAAAAGAAAAATAGCCAAAAACAAAAGGAAGATAATAAGTATGTAAGCCAGAATTTCTAAACGAGAAAACCGGCGTTTTTCTTGGGAATCTTTAATCATAATTTATATTTTAATTTATTTTACCATTTTGAACCTCAGAGTCCTAAATCATCTGAAATTTTTTGCATTGAGGAAAGAACAATTTTTACAAAATCCTCCAATTTCAAATTTAAATATTCCTGACATTTTTTGATAATTTCGCGATTTGCTCCCCTGGCAAATGCTTTTTCTCGAAAGCGATTTAAAACATTTTCAACTTCCAAATCAGCTAATTTTTTTGAGGGTAAAACTAAGGTGGCTGCCACTATCAATCCGGTTAAAGGGTCAACACAATACAAAGCTTTTGCCATTAAAGTTTGAGGCAAAATGCCATGGGCTTCATTGTGAGTTAAAACCGCTTCACAAATTTCCTCATCAAATCCCAAATCTTTTAACATCTCTTTTCCCACTTTTGAATGTGTATTTGGGTCTCCTTTTGTTTTTTCATAATCAATATCGTGCAGAAGCCCACAAATCCCCCACTTATCTTGGTCTTCTTTAAAATAATTGGCTAACTCTTTCATCGCCACTTCCATTGCCAAACAATGCTTAACCAAATTCTGATTTTCAATATTTTCTCTTAATAATTTTAATGCTTCTCCCCTTTCCATGAATTTTAGAGGTTCGACCTCGAAATATTGCAGGGGTCGGATCCCTGTAAGTTTATTCAACGAAAAATAGCTCTATGTTTTTATCTTTCAAAATAGCTTTTTTGCCATAGCCAAATATCTCTTCCTCAGGCACTAAAATTCCTCTAAACTTGGCTAAAGAAAAAACTGCTATATTATAGGCTATTCTTTTTGTTTGGGATTTGTGTTGTTTTACTCCTTTTATTTTCAATCTCAAAATTTTTTCAGAAAAAGAAACAATCGTATTGAATTCGCCTGAATTAAATAAATCCCACATTGTTTCATAGTTCCATAATTCCACCTTCTTTTTCATTATCCCCAAACATTTTAATAAAATCTTTCTTGATAATTTATGAGTAGGATGATCGTCCTTTTTTTGAGGAAGGAATATTACATCTGGGTCTATTGTTTTTAATTTTTCAATTATTTTTTTGATGTCTTTCTTTTCGAACCTTCCTTCAAAATTTTCATAAAAACTCAATCTTAAAAAATAAGGCCTGAAACCCAATATTTTAGATTCCTTGATTGCCTCTCTTTCTCTGATTTTTATAATCTCCTCTTTTGTTTTATTTGGCACATAAGCTCTCCAACCAGTTGTCATAATGAAAGCACTTATCTTATTGTATTTAGCCAACAAAGCTATCATTCCCCCACAATTCACAGAGACATCATCAGGATGAGGACTAACCACAACTATTCTCTTTCCCCTTGGAATATTTTCTTCTTGGAGGATTCTGTAATTCTTTTTTTCTCTGTCAAAAAGTAGTTTATCTTTTTTAAGTAAAGAGGCCGCTCCTTTATCCAGTATGACAATCGCATCAGGATGTTTCTGCAACACAGAAGCCGGACAGCTTTCATTGACTTGCCCTTCAATCATTCTCTTAACTGCTTTGGCTTTTTTAATTCCAGAAGCGAGTAACATTATTTTCTTAGCCTTCATTATATTAGCAATTCCCATAGTTAAGGCTTTTTTTGGTACATCTTCAACTCTCGCAAAAAACCTTGAATTTTCTTTTATTGTTTGTTCTCTCAAATCAACTAATCTTGTTTTACTGCTGAAAGAAGAGCCCGGCTCATTAAACCCTATATGGCCATTGGCTCCTATGCCTAAAATCTGAATGTCAATTTTATTTTTTTGCAATTTGTCTTCATATAATCTACATTCTTTTTGGGGGTCTTTTGCTTCACCATTTAAAACATTTATTTTATTTTTGTTAATTTTTACTTTGTTGAATAGATTATCAAACATAAAATAATAATAACTTTGCTTATCTGATTTCTTAATAGGATAATATTCATCTAAATTGAAAGTTGCTAATCCAGAAAAATCTATTTTCCCTTCTCTATCTGCCCTGACCAGTTCTTTATATAAACCAAGCGGCGTTGAGCCAGTTGCAAAGCCCATTACTAATTTTGGGTTCGCCACAATCTCGTTAATAATAATTTCGGCTGCCTTCTTACTTAACTCTGAATAATTTTTTGTTATTATGATTTTCATTTAAATTTTCCCAAAATTTGGAAATCTTTTTTTAAGATTTCTTTCATCTTTGGGTTGTAAGTTGCGACCGCCGGGTGATAAAGAGGGATGATTTTTACTGAATTAAAAAGATTTTTAACCTCAAAAACTTTTCCATGGATTTTACTAATCGCTTGAATTTTATCTTTTAAACCGAATTTCTCCATTAAAAATCTCATTGAATACCTACCCAAAGGACAAATAACTTTTGGCTTGATAATCTCAATTTGTTTCTCTAAATAGGGTGCGAAAGCTTGGATCTCCTCAGGTTTTGGGTCACGGTTGTTTGGGGGTCTAATTTTTACCACGTTGGTAATGTAAATTTTTTCCCTTTTAATCCCGGCTGAATCTAACAACTCATCCAGCACTTTTCCAGCTGCCCCACAAAATGGGCGTCCACTAAGTGACTCGTAATAACCAGGGGCTTCACCGACTAGCATTATTTTTGCCCACAAAGAGCCCTCTCCAAAGACAGGATGTGCTCCTTCCTCGTATAAAGGGTGACTATAGCAAAATTTCAAGCATTCTTTTTTTAAACTATCCATTCCCTTTTCTTTAATTTCATTCATGGATGGTTAAATTTTAGCATTTTTCTTGCTTTTTTCAAATAAAAAAAGACGGCGCGAGAAGTTACCATAGCTACCATAACTTCTCGCGCCTTATTCATTTGTTTATCCAGCGAGTTATTCTATTGTAAGTATCAAAGATTACCCAGGGGGCAAAATAGGCGACCAACAATACACCTATGATACAAAGAGCCGACCCTATCCCCACTGCCACTCCGTGGGGACACCATTGCCAATTGGCCTCTAATTCTTGTACCAAGATGATAACGTCCATTTTTCTCTCCTCTTATATCTTACCAACGGCATTGAGCTCTGGTAAGTAACCGAATTAAAATCTTGCTCACTCTTTTCCATAATTCCTTCCAACTTATTTTTCTCATTTTTTTCTCCCCGTCTTTGATCTCGAAATCAAACATAAGAACCCATCAACTACAATAGAAAGACCTATGCTACCAAGGACATATCCGAGTAAAGGAATCCACTTGATGATTGAAACCAAATCTTCAAGTCCCATTTCTTCAACTCTCATTTCTTTAACTTTCATTCTTTCCTCCTTATAAAAATATGAAAGGTGGAGAATGTTTCGGATGCCTTTACTCTCTTGATGGAGGTGAAAATCTTAATGAACCTCGGAGAGACGAGACAATCAAAGAGCAGCGTAAAATCGAAGATATTCAACGCCCACTCGCATTCTCCACCCTTATTCTCAAAGAACGTATTAATGACTATCTTTAATATAAATTATTGAGATAGATTTGTCAACCCTTCACCTTTGGCTAAAGGTGAAGGGTGAAGAAAATAAAATGTGCAGGAATCCCGCGATTCCTGCACATTTAAAAAACTTTCATCTCGCCCCTTCTAGCCAAATGAGCGAGGTTCGAAATTTAGTCGCCAGGGAACTTGATAACCGACCAGGTTTCCTTGATAACTGCCCACCAACCGTTTGTGACGTCGGTCTTGATAAGCTCTCGCTTCAACATACTGTCCTGTTCCGGTATAGGTCCAGGAGACAGCTTGTTCATATCCGGGGTAAAGATTCACCTCTATTCCATCAATATCTACCACAACATACCAGCTGGTAGAATTTCTGATAGTAACAACAGTGGTGGCATAAGCAGTAGGAGTGTAGGTGGGTTGAGGCGAGGGGGAAACATAGACCACTTCCTTCTTTGGCCGGCATTCCGAAATCGCCTTACTCAGAAAGTAAATTCCTCCGATTACTAACAGTCTGTCTATATCTCTGTCGGTGAATCTTATTCTTATCTCCTTCCTGCACTTGCAGTGCCTACGATATCTGTGGCATCTGGGACATCTCCACTCTCTATGATATTGCCGACCATCTCTCCGACGATAATCTTTTCTGCCACGTCCAGCATAAGCTGCCTGAGGAATCGTCATCGTTACCATCAAGAAAATCGCCAAACCTACCAAACTCAAAAACCTTAACCTCTTCTTCATTTTATCATCCTCCTTTATTTCTTTCCTTTTATTTTTTTTCAATCTATATTCAATTAAAAAGTTTCTATCCCTATTCTACCAAATAAAAGATGGTTTGTCAAATGAAAATAGCGCGGGAGATCATCGTCAATTAAGACAGTGTCCCCGCGCCTTATTACTTCTCTCCAAGTCTTTTGATAAGTTGCTCAACAACTTTTTTCTCTTGAGGATTTAATTTTCTGGAATTTTTGAGCAAGTTTAACTCCTCTTCCGTTCTTGCAATTCCTGCTATTTTTCTGTTTTCTCCAATAAAATAGTCTATTGGAACGGAAAAAGTTTCTGCTAACCTTTCTAGCATATTCAATGATGGATATTGATTTCCTGACTCTATTTTATTTACATAACAATAGCTGATTTTCTTCCCGGTCTTTTCGGTCACTAACTTAGCGGTTTCTTTCCAGGTTAAACCTCGCTTTTTCCTCAACTCTTTCAATCTTCTTCCTATTCTCTTCCGCAGATCTTCTTTATTCATCTCTTCTCTCCATTTAAATTACTCTGTACTTCTCCAAAAACTCGAGAATATCTCTCGAGTTCTCATCAATTTCTTTTCCGTATTTCTTTATTTTCTCTGGTCTCGGTAAGGGCTCTCTGGTTAGAAGTTGAGCAAGTCCCGAAATAACTGCAGCACAATTTCTTAGGTAATGCTGACAGTTCTCTAAAGAAGGCAACTCTACCGTTCGGGTAGATTTAAGCTCTTCTTCGGTTAGGGCGTGCCTATGGCTAAGTCTCATGATTTTCCCTCCTCTAACTTATTTCCGTATATCTTTTCAAAACTAATTTCCACTGGGGAGTAAGCACACTTTTTCTATTGGGAATTCCACCATATCCCAGAGAAAGAACAAAATAGCCACATTTTTTATAGTCTTTTTTGAAGACCTCAATTGCTTCTTTTTCCATCTCTGCTTCACCAGTGATAGTCCAGTAATTTTTACCTCGCCTGATTTCTAAAATCACTTGAACATCTACAAACCCTTCTTTCTTTACCCATTTTTTTCTTTTATTAAAAATTACTTTCGCTTCATCAGGAGTGATTTTAGCTTTTTTAACAAATCTCAAAAGTCTCTCTGCTCCCTCTTTGCTGTAAGATAGAATAATTGCTGGATATCTCTTGTCAGGAATTTCTGGATCACCACCTAGATACCCATACAATCCCACTGTCACTTTCTTAGCTGGTTCTACTATAAAATGCATTACATTCCTCCTTTATTTGTCTCTTTTTATTCTTTTCCAATCTATATTTATATTCAAACTAAAAAGAGCAATGATTCCTCATTATATCGAATAAGAGATAATTTGTCAACCCTTCACCTTTGGCGAAAAGTGAAGGGTAAAGTTTTTATGTAAACAAATAGTGCAGAATCAATGTTGACCCTGCACTATACTATAACTATGTAATAACTATGTAATTTTCAAAGAACAATTGCGGTTGGGGCGAAGCCCAAAGGCATGCGCCCCAACTTTTTCCTCCTTCCTACCGTCCTGAGCGACGCTTTCTATCTTCACTTGACTGAGGTCGCACCCCAGACAAGTAAGCCGAAGAGGACTAGCCCAAGCAAGGAATTCCCTTTCTTTTTCTTTGTTAGCGATTCCGGGTTCAGTTTCAAGACCTCATCCAAGAAGGTATCTTTATCGGCAAATCTCTCTTCCCATAGCCTTGGTGTAACAAATATCAACACTTCTACGTTTTCAGTTTCCCATCTCTTTCCAGGAAGCAGGAGGTGGGTAATGTTTTTCTTAGCCCTCTGGCTCAAACCACCTACAATGAGAGTCTGACCATTCTTCAATGTCACCCTGCTTCTCACGGTATTCTCACTTATAATCGGGAATAGCAAATTTCCTTGTTCTACTTGACCCTCAGCATGAGCTACCGTTATCTCCAGCTTCTTCAGGGTAATAACGTCATCCTTCACCAGAGGTATCGCGCTGAGGCGAATGGGAGTTTCTACCTCTACAACTTCCGTGTAAATGATGTTGTCCTTGTCTCCTTCTCGCTGATAAGGATAGCTGGTAGTTGGTCTCCATGTTTTTTTGACAAACTCTATCTGAAGGGGATACCCTATCTCTCCAACTACCGAAGGGCTTGCTTTTATCTCAGCATATCCTTTTCTGGCAATCATATTGATTCTAGCAAGAAATTTAGAGGCATTTTCGGTGATATACAAACCTCCGAAACCGGTGATGACTCTGACAAGTTGACGGTCTATCTTTTCAACTGCAGTTCCCCATTCATACTCTGCTTCAGTAAATCCTAGGGCAGCCAACCAACCTTCTCTGAGAATTGTTACGCAAGCTGAAACAGTTACCGTCTCCCGGGGAGTATCAAATACCTCAGTGAAATATCTATATATTTTCTGCCTTATCCGTTCGGGTGCATGAACAAATATCCGGTTTCTTTCTGGATCAGCTTTACAGAACCTTTGGTGGTAATTATCAAGCGAGGAAAGAGCTTCCTTTACATCATCCGCGTAGAGCAAGGTTATGGCTACCGGGTCGCCGCATAGCTCTTGGAAAGTATCGTTCTTCTCATCAATCGGGGCAATCATGTATACCTCTTTTTCTTCTGGGAAGATATACTGAACCTTACCCCAGATATAAGAAGCGCTACACATCATATCCAGCGCTGTCTCCAAAGAAACAGGATTCTCACTCCAGTCTACAACAGTGAACATTCCATCAACTGCCTCATCAACCTGAATATTTACTCCATATTCCCCTGCTATAGCCGCTGCTCCCGCACTAATTTGGGTGTCAGGTTTGAACGTAAGGTCCACCATGAGTTCTGAGTAAGCAGCAGAAGCAAAAGAGAGAACTAAGAGAACCCCTAAGAACAACAAACCCAATTTTCTTAACATCTTCTGACCTCCTTCCTTATTTTTTTCTCTACCTCTACTTTTCCTTTCTTCCAATTACTTATCCTCCTTTCTCTTTTACGATGAATTCCTTAACTGCTGAAACGCTTTTTCCGTCGTAAGAAAAAGTGGCTTCAACAAGATACTCGCCGGATGGTAAACTGAGAGGGGCCAGAAACTCTTTGATTTCTTCAGGGAAAGTCACCATTTTGTCAGCAAGGGGTACAGTTCCTAAAAATTTTGGCGACTCTTTTTCTTTAAGAAGAAACTTTAAGCCTCCACTCAGATAAAGATGAGTATTTCCGGTATTTCGAAAACTCACCCTTGAAAAGAGTTGCCCGTTTTCTTCACCTATCTCCAAATCAATTTCTCCGCTTCTTTCCAGCTTGCCAAACGAAATAAAGAGATTGGCTTCTTCAATCGTTTCCTCTCCTTCTTTGCTCGCTTTAAAGATGATTCTACTGTATCTTGTCCCATCTTCAGCTTCTTTGGGCTTTCGTACTCTTACTCTTACATTACGTTTTCGTCGGACTTCGTATTCTGGCCTCCTTATTTCAATCCACTCATCACAACGAAACTTGGGACCCACCTCTTCCATTGGCTCAGTACTCACTTCAATCTGGATATTCTCTTCCTCCTGATTCTGAACGGTGAAGAAAACACTGGTTCTGGAACTTACAGCCTCTTCTTCCAAGATAGTTGGCTCAACCCTGAAATCTACTAATCTTCCTATCTTAGCAGCCTCTACCATTTCAGCAGCTATTTTGAATGGAACCCTAGCTCTTGCTCTCCTCAATCCTCCATATTCAATCACAGCTTCTGCTATATAGTTACCTGGGGGCCATGGATTTCTGAAAACAGTTTCGAAAACCGAGGTACTGTCGGGCAGTATCCGGCTGGGAGAACCTAAACGGTATGGAGGTTTCAATCTCCTGCCTTTTTCATTTCTAAGAATTAGTGACCCTTCAGCAAATACGTGTATCCCTTTTCCCCGCTTTAAGTCGACTTGGTTCTTTACAGTCGCTGCAACTACCAAAACATTCTCACCGTATTGGAGATACTCCTCGTTTTCGGAAGCCGGAAAAACTTTCAGCTCAGTTATAGACACCTTCGGTTTTGCTTCCCGACGCCCTAAGACACTTATGAAAAGTATCGTCTCTCCAGCTGCTTCGCCTATTGGTCCCTCCAGCTCTTCCTCTCCTTTAACATTAACTACCACCGCTGCATAGCGACCTTCTGTTCTCCTTATTTTTTTAGGTACAGTTACCTCGCCCTTAATCTCTTGAGTCTCTCCAGGAGCTAAGATGAATTCTTTTGGTTGGATTTTAATCCAATCAACTGCTGACCATGGAGAGCTACCTAGCTCTAAATACTCAAACTCTTTGCCATCCTCGGTTTGTCGAATGTCCGTCAAACGAGCAACCACGTGAATCTTTGCTTTAATTGGATTCCCATAGATAATACTGAACTCTCCTTTACCACCAGGACTAACAACAATATCCTTTTTAAGTGGAGTAATCGAGATGGGTATAGAGATTTGGGTTTGAGCAAATGTCCTTCCCCAGAAGGGAAGAAATAAGGAGAGAAAAGTCGCCATCATCAAAATCCCTATTTTCTGCTTCATGTATCACCTCCTAAATCTCTTTGTCAGGGCACTATATTAGGCCTCTGCTCAAGAACTTTCACGATAACCTTCCCCTTGTTCTCGTAATTGCAAACAGAATCACTTGGATGGGGCCTAATCTGTATCCACAACTTCTTCTGGATAACATTTAGATTTGACTCTACTGGAATACCATACACTACCCGTCCAGCCCTTTTCCAATTACCACTCTGTGGAGTACCACCTACCAATGCCAGGTAAGTCGGAATTACATCCCCCTCACCATTCTTTAAGTCGCCAAACTCAAAGACCAAAGCTATATCAGTATTACCTTGCAGTCTGACTTCAGCTGCCTCAACCGCAAATCCTACATACCCTCTCAATGGATCACGACTCCCTACCGGTCCGTCGCCACTTCCGAAGAAAGCTTTGAATATTTGCCAGTAAAGTCCAGTAGCAGAAATCTTGAAATCTACATATGGACTTGGTTCTTCTGGTTCTTGCGGAAGCGGTTGAGCCATGACTGTGGGAGATATTAATAGTCCCACCGAGATCGCCAAAGTTACACTCAAAAATCTTCTCTTCAACTTTAATCATCCTCCTTTCATTTATTTTTCAATCCATATTTATCTCTTAAAGTACTTAAGATTACGTTTCTTAAACTATCACGTCTTCGAATTATGTCAAGTTTTTATTTCATCAAACAAAAAGAGCAGACTGGAGGTCCCTAATCTGCTCTATTCAACTCCTAAATATTTCGGGAAGGACAGCCAGCTATGAACTTAGCTGCCCTTCTTTCTAACTATTTTAGATCAGGGAGCCACCGCGTTTCAGGAATTTACCGCCGGTTGCTTAGCAATCTGTTACCCAGCATTTTTGTTCCAAGGCTTTCACTCTGACTTTCCCTTTGTTCTTGTACTCGCAGGCACTGTCGCTGGGGTGTGGTTTAATCTTGATCCAAAGTTTAAAGCACATTCGTTTATGCCTTTGGTCTTCGAGGATAACTTTGCCTTTGAGACTACCAGCCCTTATCCAATCTTTTGGTCCGGGTTTTTGATT
>JAHCRD010000052.1 GCA_020148085.1 Patescibacteria group bacterium
GGGAATCTTGTTTGACCTTGGGTTGTCAAGTTGGCATTTGGAGAAGTCGGGTAGAGGATTTTCTTTTCAAAGAAATGAAATCCTTGATATGCGTTATAGTCCTAAAGAAAATCCTCTAACCAGCCAAAAGATTTTGAACCAATGGAAAGAAAAAGAAATTGAAAAGATTTTAAGAGAATATGGTGAGGAAAGATTTGCCAGAAAAATTGCCAGAAAGATTATAGAGGCGAGAAAGAAAAGTCCAATAAAAAGCACGGGGCAGTTAGTAGAGATTATAGGGAGTAAGCACTTTACCAGAAAAACATTTCAAGCTTTGAGAATTGCTGTAAATGATGAGTTAGGAAATCTTAAGAAAGCCCTTCCTCAGGCCTTGGAGATTTTGGAGGGGGGAGGGAGGATGGTGGTTATTTCCTTCCATTCTTTAGAAGATAGAATTGTCAAAAATTTTTTTAGAGAAGAAGCAAAAGAAAATCATTTAAAAATTTTAACTAAAAAACCAATTATTCCAACAACTGAGGAAATTCAAAAAAATCCTCGCTCATCGTCGGCTAAATTAAGAGCAGCAATTAAAATAATATGAACCATCAAACATTTGTCTCAACTCTAAGTTTTTTGCCAAAAATGAGTGGCTTGAGAGAAAGTTTTGGGCGATTAGTTTTAATAATGATTTTGTTTTTGACCCTTCCTCTCTTAGCTTTTTATATATTCCAAGTGGGAATAATAATCAAGGGAAATTATTTAGTTAAAATTTACAATGAGAACCTTAAAAGCCTCTCTTTAGAAAATGAGATACTTGGAATTGAAGCAATCCAGGATCTTTCTCTGGAAAATGTTGAAAAAGAGATTCAAAAATTAAATTTTGTTCCGGTCTCTGAAATCAGGTATATCCCGGTATCTTATGATTATTTGGTAAAGGAAAATCAATAAGCATGAGAAGTTGGAAAATAATTGTAATATTTTTTCTTTTTATTGGCTCGGCCATCATCCTTTTTTCCCAATTGTATTCTCTGCAGATAAAAAAAGGGGATTATTATGGAGCTTTAGCTTTAGGCCAACAGATATCTCCTGAGGAAATTCCAGGTCAAAGGGGAGAAATTTTTTTTAGCAAGAAACCTGAACCTTTAGCTCAAACTAAAAAGAAAAATATAATTTATATCTCCCCTGAAAAAATAAAAGATAAACAAAAAACAGCTGAATTTTTGGGAGATGTTTTATCGGAGGAAAAGGAAAAACTCCTCGCTTTATTTGAGAAGGGAGAGATTATCAAAAGAGAAATATCGGACCAAGATGTTGAAAAGATAGAGAAGGAAGATTTGTCAGGAATTCATCCTGACCAAATTCTTGGCAGGGTTTACCCTTACAGCACTTTGGGGGCTCATATAATTGGTTTTACAAATCAAGCTGGGGAAGGTCAGTATGGCTTAGAAGGTTATTTTGATGAGATGTTACAAGGAAAAGATAGTTTTCAGCAGAAAGAAAGGTCACCCCTTGGCTATTTGGCTTTAGTTTCAGATGAAAAGACTGAGGGTTTTAAAGGAAGTGACCTTTATTTAACCTTAGA
>JAHCRD010000053.1 GCA_020148085.1 Patescibacteria group bacterium
GCAAAACTTGCAAAGAATAGAGATTTCAGTGAAACAGTAGTAGAAGCTGATGAAAAAGCTTTGAAAGAGTTGAAAAAGAAGTTTAATGTTGTCCTTGGAGGAAAATTTATACATATTTTCGGCAAAGGTTCTGATAAAGGAAAAGCTGTCAAACTTTTAACTGAAATGTATAGAAAAGATTTTGGAAATGTAACAACCATAGGGATAGGAAATTCATACACCGATGAGCCAATGCTTAGAGCCGTAGACATTTCAGCGATCGTTAAAAACCCTGATGGAAATTGGGCCGACCTAAAAATTGATAAGATACACAAGGCTAATGGAATAGGACCAAAAGGATGGGCTGAAGTCGTAAATAAATTTGTTCTGGGAGAGTAATATGAGTAAACAAAAAACAGAAAATCAAATGGTTCGGGAAGATTTTAAAAAACAAGTGAATGAAGAAGATATAATCTATCTGGTTCCACACACGCATTATGACGCAGTATGGGTTTTCACTAAGGAAGACTACTTTTATATAAATATAGATTTGATTCTTAAAAAAGTTGTTGAGATGCTTGAAAAAACGGAAGAGTATAAGTTTTTAATAGGACAGGTCTATTTGTTGGAAGAGGTTGAAAAAAGGTACCCTGAGCTTTTCAGAAAACTTGAAGATTATATAAAGGGGAGAATCGAGATCGCGGATGGAGAATATTTGATGGCAGACACTATGCTTCCTCAAGGAGAAACATTGATCAGGGAAATAATGGTTGGTAAGAACTTTGTTAGAAAAAAACTTGGAGTAGATGTTATAGTAATGTGGCAGGCAGACAGTTTTGGCTTAAATGCTCAACTTCCGCAGATATACAGGAAAAGTGGCTATAAATACCTTGCATTCAGACGTGGATGCCCAGAAAAAAAGCCTTCAGAGTTCATATGGGAGGGTTTAGATGGAACAAAGATTCTTTCCCATTTCATGCCTTTGGGTTATAGAGCAGGTTTAGATCTAACTAAGCTTAAAGAGAGCTATAAAAAGTTGAAAGAAGTTGCTGCAACGAACCACATACTCATGCCTTCTGGTAGCGGAGTCACTATGCCTCAGGAAGAAACAATCGAGGCGGTCGAGAATTGGAATAAAAAACACAAATCAAAGATGAAAATTGCAACCCCATCAGAATTTTTTGAAGCTTTGGAAAAACATGCTAAGAATCTGCCTATAAGAAGAGGGGAGATGTATTCTGGAAAGTTTTCAAGAGTTTTCCCTGACGTTGCATCAAGTAGGATTTGGGTTAAAAAGAGTATAAGAGAATATGAAAACAAAGTCCTAAGTTTTGAAAAATTTGCTACGATTTATTCTTTTATGAACAGTTATGGTATTGAAGATCTAAGTGAGTGCTGGAATAAGATTTTGTTTTTAGCTTTTCATGATGTTGCCCCTGGGACAGGGATGGATGCAGTATATGAAGAAGTAAAACAGCATGTAGGATTTCTGAAGAGTTGGCTATCATACTCAATGCCACGCATACTG
>JAHCRD010000054.1 GCA_020148085.1 Patescibacteria group bacterium
TCAAAGGAACAAAAAAAGCCTAATTTGATTTATGGCAAAAGTTTTAGGTATTGATTTGGGAACATCAATTTCAAAGATGGCTACCATTTTAGCCGGTTCGCCTAAATGTTTAGAAAGCAGAGAGGGTTCAATCTTAATACCCTCGTTTGTGGCTTTGTCAAAAAGTGGTGAAAGATTAGTTGGAGTCTTGGCAAAAAGACAGGCAATTACTAATCCGAAAAATACTATTTTTGCAGTTAAAAGGTTTATTGGAAGATCGTATTCAGACCCTGAAGTTCAAAAAGAATTGAAACGTCTGCCCTATGAAACTCGAGAAAGAAATAATGGAGGAGTAGAAATTCAAATGGGAGATAAATGGTATAAACCACCGGAAATTTCAGCCATGATTTTACAGAAATTGAAACAGGATGCTGAAGAAAAATTGGGAGAGAAAATTGAGGAAGCGATTGTTACCTGTCCTGCCTATTTTGATGATTCCCAAAGAAAGGCAACCAAGGTAGCTGGAGAAATTGCTGGCTTTAAAGTTAGAAGAGTGATTAATGAACCCACCGCTGCTGCCCTGGCCTATGGCCTAACCAAAAAGAAAGACCAGAGAATTGTAGTTTATGATTTTGGCGGAGGAACTTTTGATATTTCAATTTTAGATGTTGCTGAAGATACGGTTGAGGTTAAGGCTACTGGTGGTGATACCCATCTGGGTGGAGATGATTTTGACCAAAAGATAATGGATTGGATAGTTGGAGAATTTAAAAAAGACCAGGGGATTGATTTGTCAAAAGACCCCTTGGCTTTGCAAAGAATTAAAGAAGCCAGCGAAAAAGCCAAGATTGAATTATCTACTACTTTAGAGACAGAAATTAATCTTCCTTTTGTCACTTCTGATGCGGCTGGCCCAAAACATCTTTATTATAAATTAAGCCGTGCTAAGTTAGAAGATTTAGTTTCAGACTACATTCAAAAATCCATAGACCTGGTTAAACAGACTTTAAATGAAGCAAAGTTAAGTTCTAAAGATATAGATGAGATAGTTTTAGTTGGTGGTCAGACCAGAATGCCTAAAATTCAAGGAGAGATTAAAAATCTTTTTGGCAAGGAAGCTCACCAAGGGATTAATCCAGATGAAGTGGTGGCAATTGGAGCAGCCGTGGAAGCGGGAATTTTGCAGGGAGAAGTGAAAGACGTTTTACTTTTAGATGTCACCCCACTTTCTTTAGGAATTGAAACTTTAGGACAGGTTAATACTATTTTAATTTCTAAAAATACTACTATTCCCACTGCCAAAACTCAGATTTTCTCTACCGCAGCTGATAATCAGCCTTCAGTTGAAATTCATGTTTTACAGGGAGAAAGACCAATAGCTCCAGATAATAAGACCCTTGGCAAGTTTATTTTAGATGGCATACCACCGGCTCCCCGGGGAGTACCCCAGATTGATGTAACCTTTGACATTGATGCCAATGGAAT
>JAHCRD010000006.1 GCA_020148085.1 Patescibacteria group bacterium
GTGCTCTTCCGATCTTCCCCCTTTCCCCAGATTTTAACAATGTCTGGCAGAGAACAAAAAAAGTCCATCACCTTTTCTGGACTTTTGGTCACCACTAAAAAATCAACATCACCAATTGTCTCTTTCATTCGCCGAACTGAACCGCAAACACTAATTTCCTCAATTTCTTTCAAACTTCTTAAACTCTCTTCAATTTCTCTGACTTTTGGTAAAATCTCTCCCAAAAGAAATCTTCCTTTGCTTCTTTTCAAAAATTCAATTCCCTGCAGAATATTTTTCTCAGTAGTTTCACCGAAATTTGATAAATTTCTAATTTTACCGGCTCTGGCAGCTTTTTCTAAATCCTTTAAATTTTTAATTTTTAAGAATTTATATAAGTCTCTTACCATTTTGGGACCTAGTCCTTCAACCGAAGTAAGTTCAGCCATATTTACTGGATATTTCTTTTTGTAATCTCGATAATATTTTATTTTGCCAGTTTTTAAGTACTCTACAATTTTGACTGCAATACTTTTACCAACTCCGGGAATTTTCTCTACGGCTCCGACTCCTCCTCTTTTGTAGATTTCTTCAACATCCTCACCAAGAGTTTCTAAAGCTAAAGCTGCTTTTTGATAAGCATAGGGTTTAAAGCTCACCCCTTCCATTTCTAAAAAATCAGCAATTTCATAAAGTATTTTTGCAATGTCCTGATTCTTCATTTTTTCTCTCGGTGGAAAATGTCTTTAAGGTGAAAATATAGTCCATGGTCTAAAAGTTTATGGTCAAAAACTCCTCTTATCTCGTTTCTCAAGCCAAAAAGTAAGGCTACTCCAATTAAACCAAAAAATCCTACTGAAATTAAAACCGGGGTAAAACCGAATTTAGTTACTGCCCAGCCACCAACTGCTGCAGCAATTGCAGTGCCCAAACCGATTGAGGTGGCATCCAAACCCCAGTCAGTAGCTTCTCTGCCTCTGTCAATATGGCGAGTGAAAATAGCTGTCCAGCCAGAAAGCGACATTGCCAAGCCCAACCCATGAATTCCCTGAAGAATATAAATGTGCAATGGGATTTTAGCAAAAATATATCCAAAGGGAACCAAAGCGGCAATGAAAAGTCCGGCTACTAAGCTTAAATAATCATCTTTTTCTGAAGGACAAGTATCCAAAAACACCCCAATAGGAATCCTTAACAATGATTTAGTGATCCAGAAAACAGCTGCTGCAACTCCCACAACAAAAACACTTCCGTTTTGTATTCTTTCAACTACAAAAATGGCAAAAATTGGGTTAATAAACCCCCAACCAGTATAAAAAACTAAATCGCTTAGAATTAAATATTTAATAACTTTGTTTGGAGTTAAACGAATCATCATTTACCAACTATTTTAACATTAATTTCTCTTTCTCTGGGACGATTATCGAAATCCAGAAAAACGAGCTGCTGCCACTGGCCTAAAACCAATTTTCCATCTTCAATTGGCACAGCTAAAAATGGTTTCAATAGAGCGGAGCGAATATGGGCATAGCCATTGCAATCCCCCCACTTTTTACAATGTTCGTAATCCTCTGACATCGGAGCTATTCTTTCCAAAGCTCTTTTTAAATCCTCAATCAAACCCTCTTCATACTCAATAGTTGTCAAACCACAAGTTGAACCAGGAGAAGACACCAAACAAATCCCCTCTTTCACTTTTGATTCTTCCACCGCTTCAGAAACTTTATCGGTTATATCAATTATATCATTAAAACCTTTTGTTTGGACTTGAAATTTCATTTTATTTTCCTGAGATTCTCAATGAATCCTAAAATTTTAACTTCAGCCAAGTCCGCTCCGAATTTGATTAAAAAGACAATTCCTATTAGACACAAAAACAAATCTGCCCCTCTCCAGACCATGCCAAAAATTGTTCCAGTAGCAAAACCAAGTCCCAAAGTCCCGAAACTGAAAGCTGAAGCTGCTTCCAAACTCCCAAGACCGGCTGGCAAGGGAGCAAGTAAAGCCAAATTGGCAAAACCATAAATGGCCAGAACCCTTGGAACCTCAATTCCCTCTTTCAAAAAGAAGATTAAAAGAGCCGCCCTTAAAAAAAGCAAAAAATATCTTAAAAAGCTTAAACCAAGGCCTTTCCAGAAAGCTTTTCTCCGAGGCGAGAAAAAGCGAATAACTTCTTTTTCAGTATCAAATATTATTTTGCCATTTGGCGTGTTTTTAATTTTCTCTTTTTTAATTCCAAAAATCTTCAAAAACCATTCTAAAACACTTTCTCGATTGACAGCTTTGAAATAGAAAAGGAGCATGAGCCCCAGCAATCCTAAAATTATTAAAGCCACCAACCAAGCCATCGTTGCTGAAGGAAAATAGCCATAAAATAAAAAAGCCAAAATTCCAACTACCAGAAACATCAAAAACAAAGTTCCATCCAAAATTTTATCAATTACAACTGAGGCAGCACTTTTTTCCCAGCTGAAATTAAATTTTTTCTTGGCAAGATATATCCTGAATGCCTCTCCACCAAAAAGGGCAACCGGGGTAAGATAACTCATAGCAAAACCTACCGACCACAATTTTCCCAAATCTTTTGCTCTGGTATCCAAGCCCTGAGCCCGCAAAATCAGTTTCCATCTTAAAATACTGATTGCTGCTATGACGAAAGTTAAAAGGACAATTATTATTCCCTTAACGCTCAAAAATAAAACAAAGGCATCACTCAACTTATCCCAGCCAGCTCTTCCCATCACAAAGCCAAAAATGACAACTCCAATCGATAAAGCAATCAAAAATTTTAAGATTTTCTTCATTTACTTTAATTTCTTATTATACCAAAAAATTTAAAAGTTGCTTACCATTTTCAACAGCATATCCTGAAGCATCGTTGTTGAAATAACAATAGACATCTTTTTCTTCTTTCAGCCATTTTTTAATTTTCTGAGCCAAGTCCCGAAGTTCCTTTTTTGTGTATTTTGATGAGAATAAAGCTTTTGAACCGTGCATTCTGATGTAAATGAAATTAGCAGTTACAGCTTCAGCTTTTGGGTAACGAGAAGAGTCAGCAATTACCCAAGCAATATTATATTTTTTTAACAAGTTGTAAATTTTTTCCTCACACCAGGATTTATGCCGGAATTCAAAAGCGAACCTTAATCGCGAATTTCCACGAATTTGACCACAAATATCACGAATAAACTTTTTTAAGCGTTTGATGTTTTCTGGGGTTGCTTGAAAAGAAGGTGGGGACTGAAATAAAATAGGCCCTAATTTTTCTTTCAGATTTAGGGCATTTTTTAAAAATATTTTCCAAGGCTCTTTAACTCCTTTTAATCTTTTAATATGAGTGATAAAGCGACTGGCTTTTATTGCAAATAAAAAATCCTCGGGGGTTTGATTGTACCAATTTTGGTAGGTAGTTGGCCGAGGCAGATGATAAAAAGAATAATTTACTTCTGTTGTTTTAAAATACTTTGAAAAATATTTAAGTTTATCTTTTGATGACAAATCCTCTGGATAGAAAACCCCCTCCCAATGCCCATAAACCCACCCCGAAGTTCCAATAAATATTTCTCCTTTTTTACGCTTCATTTTTTATTTTCCGCCAACTCCTCCTTTTCGATTTCTTTCAAAAATTCTAAAATTACAGGATCATCAATAACTTCATCAGTATGCTGCCACCAAGGTTTGGTAGGAAATTTATTATCTCTTTTCCAAAGCTCAAAAGCTTCAAGTAAATTTTCAGCTCTATCCATTTGGCGAACGAACCTTCCTTCTTTTGTAATTCCCTTTTCATACTCTACCCAAAGATCCATAATCTCTTTTCTCACCTTCTCAGGTAATTCTTTTATCAGTTTTTCTAAGGACTCTTTTTCTCTTTTAAACTTTTTGGCTTGTCTTTTTTTCTTTTCTTTTTTTGAGAAACGAGGCCACTTTCTGACGAATTCATATCTTTCTTTCGTGTTCTTTGGTAAAATCCCATCATAAGGAGTAATATCGCCCGCATAAACCTCACAGAGATCATGAACCAAGACCATTTTAATGGCTTTTTCAATATTTAGTTTCTTTTTCTCTCCTAAAATCCAAGTCATTATTGCCATCCGGAATGTGTGAGCAGCGGTGGTTTCGGGATCTTTAACTCCATAAAGCATTACTCCTTTCCTTTTTATTTTCTTTAATTTCCCAACATTGATAAGAAAATTGAGGATATTTTTCATATCAAAAAACTAGGGTTTTACCTAGCTTTATTATATAGAATTCTCAATAAATATCAATTAGCTCTCACAAAAATAAGTATTTTATCTTTTTAATTTTATAAGTTGTTTTTATCGGAGAAGAGACAGTCACTTCCTCCCCTACTTTGTGACCCAAGAGAGCCCTTCCCACTGGGGATTCATTTGAAATTTTACCCAAAGAAGGGTTTGCTTCCAAGGTTCCAACAATGATAAATTCATCTTCTTGACCATCTACTGATACTTTGACTTGAGCTCCCAAATGGATTTTGTCCCTTTCTTTTCTGGGGGGAGGTTTGATGAGTTCAAAATTTTTTAAAATATACTCAAGTTCCTCAATTCTTGATTCCAAAAGGTCGATATCTTCTCGGAAAGCAACAAATTCGGCATTTAATTCTTCCGAATGTAAAACCGAGGGAACACCCTCTTTTGATTTGAGTTTTCTCAATTTTAATAGCTTCCTGTATTCTTTTCCTACGCTCCTCAATCCTTCTTTAGTTAAATAATATTTCTTAGAATCTGGCATATTTCTTACATTCCATCATAGCCCTTCTAAATTCATTGTCAATAGATGGAGCGGAAGGTAAAATGAAGTAATGATTGAAGTCAACGGGGGTTATCTTGAATCGGGTGGTCAAATATTAAGGACGGCTGTGGCTTTATCGGCAGTCTCTGGCAAACCCTGTCATGTTTTTGCCATCCGTAAAGGCAGACCAAAACCAGGATTGATGAGACAACACCTTCTCGGAATTCGAGCCTTACGAGAACTTTATCAAGGAAGATTAGAAGGTGATGAATTGGGGTCAGAAGAGATTTGGTTTTACCCAGCTGAAATTAAATCAAAAGATATTCAAGTTAAAATTGAAACAGCTGGCAGTATCACTTTAGTTTTGCAAACTTTAATTTTGCCTTGTTTGCAAGCTCCCCGGCCAGTTAAAATTTCTTTCAAAGGAGGAGCAACTGATACTTTCTTTTCTCCCTCCTGTGACTATTTCCGCTATGTTTTTTTGAAAATTTTAGAGAAGATGGCAGGACAAAAGATTGCTAACATTGAAATAAAAAGAAGAGGATTTTATCCCGAAGGCGGAGCTGAGGTTGAAGTTCTGGTTTATCCCGTTGCCTTAAAACCAATTTCTTTAACTGAAAGAGGTTCACTTAAAAAAATTACGGTAATTTCTGGAGCTTCAGAATTTTTAAAAGAGAAAAAGGTGGCAGAAAGACAAGTTGCTGGAGTAAAAGAGGTCTTAGGGAAATTAAAATTACCAATTGACCAGAATTTAGAGTATTACAAGACCCAATGTCCAGGAAGTCAGATTAATATTGTTGGAGAATTTGAAAATACAATTATTGGAACAGATAACTTAGGGAAACTTGGTAAATCAGCCGAAGAAGTTGGTAGAGAAGTTGCTCAAAATTTTTTGGAAGAAGGGAGATCAAATGCCCCGCTAGATAAACATTTAGCTGACCAAATTTTACCTTTTATGGCGCTCGGGCCAGGTCAATCCAAAGTTTCTGTTTCAGAAATTACAAACCACTGCAAAACCAATATCTGGGTAATTGAGAAATTCATTGATGGCAAGTTTGAAATAAAAGATAAATTAATCACTTGGTCTCCTTAAACCGGCTTTTTTAGCGAGCTGGATGGCCTTTTTATACTCATTTGAAGTAATCGGTCGAGAAAGTTCTGGATACCGATGAGATTGGTAATGCGGGTAGTATTGATTCATAACGTTCAAAAAAGTGTTTTTGGAAATATCTTGAGCTAAAAATTGAAAAATTTTTTCAGAGCCAGCTAAATTATTTGGTAAAACCAAGTGACGGACTAAAAGCCCTCTTTGAGCAATGCCATTTTCATTAATTACCAAATCGCCAACTTGGCAATGCATTTCTTTGATGGCTTTTTTCATGATTTCAAAATATCCTGGGGCGTTAGAATATTTTAAAGCAATTTCATCGTCAGAATATTTAGCATCTGGCATATAAATATCAATTATTCCATTTAATAATTTTAAGGTTTCAACGGAATCGTAGGCATTAGTATTGTAAACCAAGGGAATTTTTAAACCCTGGCCTCGTGCAAGAGCCAGGGCTTTTAAAATCTGAGGGGCTTGGCAAGTGGGAGTAACAAAATTGATATTGTGACAACCTAATTTTTGAAGCTCTAACATCATTTCAGCTAATCTTTCAAAAGAAATTTCTTCCCCCAGTCGCAATTGAGAAATTTCATAGTTCTGACAATAAACACAATTTAAATTACAAGAGGTGAAAAAGATTGTTCCTGAACCGTGCGTTCCAACTAACACTGATTCTTCACCAAAATGAGGATGGAAAGCTGAAACCATTGGGAGATAACCCAGACCACAAACTCCCTTTTCACCTTTAATTCGATTAACCTGACATTTCCTGGGACAAATCTGACAATTTTCCAAAACCTTAAAAAGTTTTTCTATTCTTCGATTAAATTCCTTATCTGAAAGATTTAAATAGCTGGGATACATTGAAGGAGTTTTTTTAATCTGTTCTGTATTCTCTATCTCTGGGAGGTTTGACCCTGCCGCTTTCTATATCTTTCTTCAAATAGAACCTTGGTTTTCCCAAGACATCAAAGATTGTCTCATAGGGCTCAAAGGAGACCATCTCTTCCCCAAAGCTTAAGTTATTTAGGTCGCGCAGGATTAACAGCAATATTATTACTGCTGAAGTTAAAGCGCCAGTTAAAAGTATGGAAGAGAAATGGCCGGTATTTAGATAAAATATTGAGAACAAAAGTATCGAAGCTAAAGAAATGATTACTGTCCATTCTGCTTTGGATAATTTGTCCTTTCCATACATAAATAATTTTTCCCTGGAGGTAGTCACCCCATTCAATAAAGGAAGCATATTTGTATATGTCTCTACCTCATTGTCTGTTTTTAGCTTTCCAACGTCTTTTAAAGATTCTATAATTTTGTTGAAATAAGGATCTATTTTGCCATAATCAGTCCATTCAACCTCGAAAAATTTCCTCACATACTCATCGATAAGTTCTTGTTGCTCTCTTGCCCATTCTTTATGACCAGGAAAACGATTCATAATTTTAACAAATAAATAATAGGTTTGGAGTCCACTTACCTCCACCGCAACATTTTCTCTAATCTTTTGGAATCTGGTCCAAAGATCAGTAATAAAAAAGCCCACCAAGATGGCGAATAATAACCCCACTACCCCCAGAGTGGTTTCTATCATTTCGCTTTTTCCTCCACCGGGAAGAAAATAAGCTAGCAGGAAAGACAATATCAATACGGTTGGTATGAGACGATTAATTTTTAGTATTTTTAAATCCATTTTTAAATAGTTTGATGACCTTTCTCTATTTTACAACATTTTATTCAAAGCAAAAGCCCGCCCAGGGGGCGGGCTTTTGCTGCCTCTTATCTTTGAGCCCTTCTTTTAGCCCAGCAATCCCGACAATAAATAGGTCGGTCGGGATCTGGTTCAAAGGGAAGCTCAGTAATTTCTTTTCCACAATCAGCACATTTCCAGTCACCTTTATACATCTTTCTTTCAAAGTCTCCCTGAGGCTGAAATTTCTTGAATGCCATCAATTTGTGCTCTAACCGGAGCAGATAATGCTTTATGTGCTCGGTAGAGCCGGTGATTAAACAAAAAAGACCTTTGGGTTCTGGCTAAAATTCCCAAGGTCTAAATTTTAAAATTTAGCGACTTAAGTTTTCTTACCACGAACCACTGCCTTGAGTATAGTCCTTCTCAGAATAAAGTCAAGGGAATCAGCAAGTCAAATGGAAGATACCGATTACTTTGGTCTTTTTTCCTTCCTCTTCCTCAGATTCCTCTTTAATAATGTTGAAGGTTTTAACTGCTTCTTCGGTTACATCAACTATCAATTTGATTCCTTTCTCTTCAATTTCTTTTTTTGTTTCCTCGGTTACCCGGGCTAAGCCTGACTCACCAGTCCCAATAACCATCACCTCTGGATTTTGCTCAAGAGCCCTTTTTATGTCCTCAACGTCAATCACATGGCTTTCTTTTCTCCACCACTCCAAAACCTCACCGGTCCAGCGGACTTCAACATCGTGAGTATAGG
The DNA here is from genome assembly GCA_020148085.1 of Patescibacteria group bacterium. Lineage (GTDB taxonomy): Bacteria > Patescibacteriota > Minisyncoccia > Minisyncoccales > CG1-02-41-26 > JAHCRD01. The sequence goes on from JAHCRD010000006.1 coordinate 8,287, forward strand.
TTTTACCATCAATGGTTATTGAACCGAAATGGTATTCTTCTATGGGCATAGTTTTGTTTTAGAATAACGACTTTTGACCAGAAACTTCTTTCTTTTCCTCTTCAGAGAAAATTCTGATTTTTCCATAAACCCCATCGTAGCCAGGTTCAACGCTCACTTTTCCTTCTCTAACCCGTGATACGGCTTCGGCAATTTCTGGTAAGGTGGTTGATTTTAAATCAGAAATGGGAACATCAAGTAGAACATTAAATTCTGAGCTAAATCTTTCAGTTAAATTTTTGTATTCTTTCTCCACCTCTTTTGTGGCAACTCCAACACCTAGAACTTCTCCAATAATTTCTCCCAAAGGAATCAAACTTTTGTAAGGAATAGCATTTTCTGATTTGAATCCCTCAGGTCTGTCAGCTAATTGGTCCACTCGACTCAAAACGCCAACTGTTAAGGGCCTACCACAGCGAGGGCAAATCCCATTATATTTTTTTGTTTGAGCCGGGGAACAACTTATTCCACAATTTCGGTGGCCATCATAATGATATTTCCCTTCTTCAGGAAAGAATTCGATGGTATATAAAAATTTTTTAGGGTTTTTTGATTTTATAGCTTCAATTATGGCTGGGTAGCTTAAGTCGGTATCAAAAACATTGGCTTCTCTACCTATTTTGGGGCAACTGTGGCTGTCACTGTTTGAGATTAAAGTAATTCTATCTAAAGCGGATAATCGCCGGTTCATCGCTGGGTCACTAGAAAGTCCAGTTTCCAAAGAATAAATGTACTTTGAATAATCCTCAAAACATTCTTCTATTGAGTCGAAGCCAGAACGAGAGCCAAAGATACTAAACCAAGGAGTCCAAGCATGGCTTGGGACAACAAGACAATTTTCAGAAACATTCAAAACAATCTTAGCTAATTCTTTGGCATCCAAACCCAAAATTGGTCGTCCATCAGATTTTAAATTTCCGATCCAACCAAGTTGAGTATTAATTTTCTCAACCGTTTCAAAATCTGGAACAAAAATTAAAATATGGATTTTCCTGACCCTCCCTTTTTTAGAATAAACACAGCTTATCTCTGAAGTCAAAATAAATCTCGTTTCGGTCTCGGATTTTAATCTATAAAGTCCTGCTTCTGCTGGCGTTAATTTTTCTTTCAGGTTATTGAACCACTCTGGATGAGTAAAATCTCCGGTTCCTAAAACTCTTATTCCTTTGATTTTTGCAGCTTCGTCTAAGTGTTCTAAATCCATCTGAGAAGAGGTGGCTCTTGAATACTTTGAATGAATATGAAAATCGGCAATAAATTTCATATCCCTACGAGTTACGAGCTTTCAAGAAAAATAACACTAAAACAGAAAAAATTATTACCGGCAATAAGGTTAATAAAGTCACTAATGCAATCTTTGAAGTGACCATCAGCTCTTGCCCCATTGCCGTGAAATTTGCCAATATTGAATAAACTGAAATCAATATTGAATAGATAGCTAAAACTTTTAGAACTTTTTTCATTTTGATTCAGTTGAATATTTTTGTAATTGTTCGACTTTCTTAGCGGATTTCGTAAGTTATGGTAACTGTCACCTCTATTTTATTCTCGCCAATTTCAATTTGAGGAGCTTCTGGAACATCAGCTCCACCTACCGCCTCTTTCATCAACTCATAATACCGGGGGGTGACAGCACTTTCAGAGAAATTAGTAATTCTGACCAAATTAACTCCAAGCTGGGAAGCCAACTCAGTTGCCTTTGTCTTTGCTTTTTCAATAGCTTGACCTCGGGCTTGCTTTTTCAATTCATCTTCTTTGTCAATGGTAAATTGGAGGTCACCTACCTGATTAGCTCCAACATCAGTTGCTCCCTGAATAATATCACCAATCTTAGCCATATCTCTGATTTTCACTTGCAAAGATTGTCGCACTTCATAACCAACTAACACTCTCTTTCCGGTGGGACAGGGAGGAATAACGCAACTTTTCTCATCATAATATTCGTAACGAGGATAAATATTAAAGCTGGTGGTTTTCAAATCTTTCTCTTCAATACCTCCATCTTTCATAACACTAATTATCGAGTTCATTTTCTCCGTATTGTTAGCCATTGCTTCGGTTACAGTTTTCGCTTCGGTTATGACCGAAAAGGTGGTAAGAGCTAAATCGGGTCTGGCATAAATTTCACCGATGTCAGAAACAGTAATAGTGTTTTTAGCTTCAATTTCTTGACCAATATATTTTCCCTCCTTGATTTTGTTTAGAATGCCAACAGAAGTTGAAACAATAAGTGCAAGCAAAAAGACAGACAAAATGACGATTAAAACAGAAAATAAAGATTTGTGTCTTCTTTTAAAGTCCTCTAAATTTTGGGTATCCATATCTTGTTATTTGTTATTTGTTATTTGCGACCTTTCTTTTTTATTTTATCATTTTCTTTAATAAAAATCGCCATTTTCGGCGAGACCAATAGGGACCGGCATAATCAATACCAATTCGTTTGGTTGCCACAATTTGCGAAGGTCTAATTTTCTCTTCTCTGTCTTCCAACCAGATTCTTTTACTTCTTGTCAAATCTTCTTCATAAAAAGATTTATTTAACTTTAAATAGCGACAAAGCTTTCCGGGTCCAGAAGCCAGATTTTTAGGTTTTGTTTGAGGCAGCTCTAAAGCTCGAATAAGCACGCATTCCGGCTTTCCTTCCTTACCCGTAGTTATATTCAACTGCCAATACATTCCATAAACCAAATAAATATAAATATGGCCACCAATTAAATACTCAGCTCTATTGCGAGGGGTAACCTTACCTTCATAAGCATGCGATGCTTTATCTTGAGGACCAATATAGGCCTCGGTCTCTATAATTTTACCAACTAATTTCTCTCTTCCTATCTTTCTGACAATATACTTTCCCAGCAATTCTTTAGCTACAATTAAGGTAGGTCTGACATAAAAACTCCTTGTCAGTTTTTTGTTTCTCATCAAGGAAAAATTTTAGCTTGTTGCTTTTTTCTTGCTGAAAATGAAGATATAAAGAATTGGCAAAACAGCCAGGGTATTGAGCACAAGTAAAGCTATAAACCACCACTTCTGGACTCTTCTGGCTGCTTTCCATAAAGCCACTCCCTTCCAAGGAAGCGACCAGGCAATTGCCAACGAAATGAGCCAAAGATTTTGTTCTATGAATTCTGCCATAATTTTTTCTTTTTATAATTTAGCGACCTTTAGAATATTCTTACAATTTCCCTTGTTGGTCTTTAATAAACATTTCAAAAGAACGGTCATAAGTTTTTTCTGCTTCTTTTGAAAAACAACAAGCTGGCAATTCGTTGCTTGCCAGATGATGTTTTAAACAATCACAACAGGTACCCTTTCTCGGACAACCAGGATAAGTACAGGAACAATCCTTTAAATTTTTTTCCTTTTTACACTCCATGGCAAAAATTACAAAACTGTTATTTTTTAAGCAGTACGGTGTAAACTGCTGGGATATGAACTATCAGGGATATAACAATCAGTAACCAACCACAAAGTATCCAATCATATCCTCCGAAATAGCTTGCCAAAAGAGCTCCTAAACCAACACCGGCCAGAAATTTAGCAAAAATCAAAGTTATAATCACTGCTTTGCCCTGAGTTTTAAATTTTTCAAAACATTTATTAAACCAACTCATATTTTTATTTTATGAATTAATTATTTCCGACCTTTATCTATAAAATTGCTTCTTTTAAGGTCTGGGCACATTTACATTTTCTTCGATCGGGTATATTTTTTATCATTTCTAAAATCATTTCTTTAACCTTTTTATTATTTCTTTGAGAAATTTTGATTACCTCTTGAGCACTTACTGATTTGATATCTTCTCTGTCTTTTAATCCAACATCATAATCTGTTACCAAGGAAATATTAAGATAACACATCTCAAGTTCTCTGGCCAAAACTACTTCTGGGTACTGGGTCATATTGATGATGTCTGCTATCTTTGAAAAAGTTCTTGATTCAGCTTTTGTTGAAAAACGAGGTCCTTCAATAACAATAACAGTTCCACTCTTGCGAAATGGAATTTTTAGATTCTGACAACTCTCGGTGGCTATTTTTCTTAATTCGGGGCAGTAAGGTTGGGCCGGTGATATATGGGCAATTTTTGGTCCATTAAAAAAAGTATCGGCTCTCAGCTTTGTTCTGTCGATAAATTGATCACAGATAACAAAATGACCGGGCTTAATTTCAGGCTTTAAACTTCCTGCAGTACAAGGAGCAATAATTCTTTCAACTCCTAATTTTTTAAAGCTGAATAAATTTGCCAGGTAATTTATCTTGTGAGGAGGGTATTGATGGCGTTTTCCGTGCCGTGGCAAAAAAGCAATTTTTTTACCAAAATATTCAGAAATTAAAATCTTATCAGAGGGTTTGCCCCAAGGCGTTCTAACAAAAGCTTCTTTCCCTTTTAAAAATTCATAAAACCCAGAACCCCCAATAATGCCAATTTTTATTTTCATGTCTTTAGTTCATTCTACCAAAAAATCAATAGTTTTCCTGGCTATTTGACAAAATGGCTCTTGTTTTCTATCATGAAAATAGAATAAATAATGATCTTTCATTATTTTTAAAATAAGTTTAGAAGGGAGATGAAAAATGGCAAAGAGGAAACCACATCTTCGGACGTGTCAAAACTGTAAATCTAGGACTAACAATGGTCTTTGGAAAGATGGGCTATGCCCAGTCTGTGGAAAAGCTGCTACCTGGGTCCCCACTTCTCATGATGGACTATCTAAAAGGGAGATAGAAGCAGCCAAAGCTCGCTATTTCAAAAAGAGAAAGTTGGTTTCGTCTAAGTCTCAGAGGTAAGGGAGTTCAAAAAATTTTTGAAATCTTTGCCCTTGCCTCGTTTTTTTTAAATAAAAATTTCGCAAATATCAAAGCTATAATCACTCCTTTGCCCTGAGTTTTAAATTTTTCAAAACATTTATTAAACCAACCCATATTTTTATTTTTTTAAATTTCATTATCCTCGACTTTTTGTTATAACTTCGGCTAAGTTTTAAAGATTCTTAATAAATTTAATATCTTTTTCAGCGATTTTTTCTCCTTTTTTAAAAACGAAGTTTGCCTTTAATTTTTTACCTTCTAAAATTTGGGGCAACCAAAATTTATCATCATCCCACATCTTTGCAAAAGGAATTTCTGGAGATTTGAACCATTTTGGTAACATTTCTTCAGATTCTTTCGGCTCTCCCTCCCAGCTTTTGGCAAGAAAAACATGAACATCTTGGTCCCACTCTCGATCGGAGATATAAGGAAAATAAAAACTCAGAACAGCAACTTTTTCTATCTCTTTGATTTTAACTCCGATTTCCTCTTCAACTTCCCGGATGGCTGCCTCCACAATATTTTTGTCTCCTTTTTCAGAATCTAATTTTCCTCCAATTCCATTCCATTTTCCTGCTCCAAATCCCCTTTTTTTCCTAGCCAAAAGTATCTCTTTATCTATTTGATTTTTTTTAATTAATAAACATAAAGTCGCTTGTCTCATAATTCTTGCTTTAGCTAAAATTGATTAGCTTCTAAATTACATTCTAATTTCTTTTTCCAGCCATTCAATTTTCTTTCCTTGTTTTCTCTGCCAAAAAATATCTTCCCAGATATAGCTCGCTGCTAAATTCGCCCATTTGCCCCATTTATTTTTAATATATCTGATTATTTTCTCGACTGGAACAAGCTTTTTCCTAAAGAGTAACCTGGAATAAATTTTCTGCTGCCAGGGAGCAACATGTTCAAAAATATCGTAATGATGTAATGCTTCAACCAATAAAATCCTGGCAGTTTCTGGCCCAATGCCGTAAATCTTTAATAACTTCTCTTTAGCTTCTTCCACCGACAATTTTCTCAATTCCCTCTCATTAATTTTTTCTTTAATAAGGGTTTCCGAAACCTTAATAAACAATTTAGCTCTGTACCCCACCTTTAAATTTCTCAATTCCTTTTTTGGAACATTTATCATCTCCTCTGGCTTCCAGAAATAATAGAGAACTTTGTTGTCAAATTTCACCTTGATGCCATATTTCTCCAGCATAACTTTCGTCATCTGAACACTCCTTTTAATCACTGTATTTTGCAAAAATATGGCTATCATTAAAAGTCCATACAAGTCCTGACCGCAACTCCCGTGCATACCATACCACTTCTTTAAAAACGGCGAAAGAACTTTGTCGTTTTTGAATTTCTTAAAAAATCCTGAAATATCTCTTTGAAATTCAAACCTATAACTTACTTCGTCAACTACCTTTTCAAGTTCCTTTTTAGATAATTTTTCTTTGGAAAAAA
>JAHCRD010000055.1 GCA_020148085.1 Patescibacteria group bacterium
AAAGAAAACTCAAAGTTGCAAAAAAACCAAAAAAACCTAAAAAACTAATCAAAAAAGAGAAAGAAGTAAAAGTAGAAGCCCCAAAACCCCCAGCAAAAATTCCTGAGACAGCCTACCGAGTTTTAAAAGCTCCCCAAGTTACAGAAAAAGCGACAGCCTTAACTGGCAAAAATCAATATGTTTTTAAGGTTTGGCCAGGAGCAAATAAAGTTGAAATAAAAAAGGCAGTTAAGGATCTATATGGGGTAGAGGTTTTATCCGTTAAAATTATTAAAGTTCCGAGAAAGAAAAGAAGATTGGGAAGAATTTCAGGCTGGAGAAAAGGGTATAAAAAAGCAATTGTAAAAATAAAAGAGGGACAAAAAATAGAAGTTTTACCACGATAATCGCTCGGCACTTACCTCGCTTAAGTATTTATTATGAAAAAATATTCATTACTCACTAAGAAAAAGCCAGAAAAGAAACTGCTTAAACCTCTCAAAAAAAGAGCGGGTCGGGCTCGTTTTGGTAAAATTACTGTTCGGCATCGGGGAGGAGGAGTAAAAAGGCTTTATAGGATTATTGATTTTGGTCAGGAAAAACTTGGCCTACCAGCAAAGGTCATTGCTTTAGAATATGACCCCTACCGAACTGCTTTCATCTGCCTTTTAGAATATACTGATGGAGAAAAAAGATATCGAATTGCCCCTCAAAACCTAAAAGTGGGAGATGAAATTATTTGTGCCGAGCAAGCTGAAATCAAACTTGGTAATCGAATGAAATTAAAAAATATTCCAGTGGGAAATATGGTTTATAATATTGAAATTAAACCGGGTGAAGGAGGAAAAATGGTTAGAGGAGCTGGAACCGGAGCTAAGGTTTTAGCTCAGGAAGAGAATTTTACTCATCTGGAAATGCCTTCTGGGGAAGTTAGAAAAGTTCCTCAGGAATGTTTTGCTTCAATCGGTCAGGTTTCTCGGCCAGAACATCGCTATGAAGTTATTAGAAAAGCTGGAATAGTAAGATTGCGAGGAAAGAGACCCACTGTCCGGGGGACGGTCATGACTCCGGCTGCCCATCCCCATGGAGGAGGAGAAGGAAAAGCTCCAATCGGAATGAAATATCCAAAAACTCCCTGGGGTAAACCAGCTTTTGGTGTCAAAACTCGGAGAAGAAAATGGACAGATAAATATATTATTAAAAGAAGAAAAAGGAAAAAACATGGCAAGAAGTCTTAAAAAAGGCCCCTATATCTCAGAAAAAATTTTACGAAAGGTCAAAGGATTAAAACCTGAGATCG
>JAHCRD010000056.1 GCA_020148085.1 Patescibacteria group bacterium
ATTTTTTCAAATAGCACACCCAAAACAATTACTTCATAATTATCTAAAAATTCACCTTGCTTTTCTTTAAAATACTCCTTTGGAATATAGATTGCTGACCCATCTTCCACAATAAATGGATAATTTAATCCAATCTCACTTTTAATTACTTCCTGTTCACCCTCCGTCTTTCCAGAACAAAAAATAATTGGAACTTTTTTCTTCTTTAAGACGTTTAAAACTAGCAATGCATCCTCATACGAATAATTTTCATCAAGCAATGTACCGTCCAAATCTGTAAAAATTATGATTTTGAGTTTCACAGAGAAGCCTCTTTACTAATATTGTCAGGTTTTAGGACTTTTTGGTTTTATAAATTTATTACCGTATTGAACCTTCATCATCTCATTCAAGTAGAAGATTTCTGCTGAATGTTCCACGATACATATTAAGTAGTAAGCTGTTTCAACGGATTTTGAAGCAGTGAACACACCATGTCCCTCACAATTGCCCCCAGATGTTTTAATAAAGCGTTTGAAACATTTTCAGCAAGCTCTTGAGAACCAGGAGCGCCATCTACCACCGGTATTTTCTTCAATACATGCTGACCCTCCGCGTCTGGAGGAACTATCTCGTCATAAAAAAATGAAAGAGCAACAGAATAAGGAGGATGAGCATGCATAACCGCGAAGTTATCCGTTTTCTTATAGATCTCCTTATGAACAATTGCTTCCGTTGAAGCAATCATATCATTATCAGAAGGCTTATCAATATAAACTTTAACGATATCCTCCCGTCTTACATTTTCAAGGGATGTACCATGCCTCGTAATCCACATAGAATTTTCCTCCCGAACGCTTATGTTTCCCCCATGAGCTGTGACATAACCTCTCCTCGTTAATTTCAACGCATATTCTTTAATCTGTTTATAAATTTCATCATCCAACTCTTTCATGTTTTAAACCACCGATAAAAGTTCGAAGACACAGTTCCTCCAACTCACAACTCTTTAATTTTATTTTGAAAGCCATTCTTTAAGCTCGCTTGAAAACAGATCCGCATTATCTTCTAAAAAGGTGGAAGAAAGTTTTTCCCTGCTTTTTTCCACTACTTTTAAGGCGAAGTCAGGACTAGTTTCGTAGATGGCATAGAGCAGCCGACCTGTTCCAAAATGGAGTTCTGGAGAAGTTTTCCCTAAACTTTCGCCCATAATTTCCGGATCACAACTATCTCCGCTCAGCTTAGCAAGATCCCTATCGCACACATTCAAATTATAATTAAGAAGCGCT
>JAHCRD010000057.1 GCA_020148085.1 Patescibacteria group bacterium
TGGAAAAGCATGCTATGAATCTGCCTATAAGAAGGGGGGAGATGTTTTCTGGAAAGTTTTCAAGGGTTTTCCCCGATGTTGCATCAAGCAGAATTTGGGTTAAAAAGAGTTTAAGGGAATATGAAAACAAAGTTCTAACTTATGAAAAATTTGCTACAATTTCTTCTCTTACGAACAGTAACGGTATTGGAGAACTAAGAGAGTGCTGGAATAAGATTTTGTTCTTGGCTTTTCACGACGTTGTCCCTGGGACAGGGATGGATACAGTATATGAAGAAGTAAAACAGCATGTAGGATTTCTGAAGAGTTGGCTATCATACTCAATGCCACGCATACTGAATTCAATAGTTGAGAATGATACAAATAACAAAAACTATGGAGATGTTGTGGTTTTTAATCCCTTATCTTGGGATGTTTTGAACTGGGTAGAAGTTGATTTGGAGTTTAACAAAGGACAGATCTATAAGATAGAAGGTTTGCAGAGTGGTGATGAAGAAACAGAGGTTGAAGTTATAAGGTTTTCAAGAAACGAAGATGAGTCCTTGAAAACTGCAAGAATAGGTTTTGTTGCAAACGTTCCTGCTATAGGATATAAGGTTTATAAAATTAAAGAGAGAGAAGCAAAAAATGAAAAAGAAACCTTTATACGGATCGTTGGTAATACGATCGAGACTAAGTTTTTCAATGTAACATTTTTCCCAGATACTGGTTTAATAGAAGTATCCAAAAATGGTAAAAAGATATGTGAAGGAAATAATCTGGTGATTGAAGGGGAACTTGGAGATCTCTACTATCACAAAGAGGACATTAAAACTCCTATAAAAACAGAGAGTGGAGAGGGTCTAGAAAAAGGTTCTTTTAAGGTTAATAATTTTTGGATTGATAAATCTCCTTTAAGACGAGTTATAAATATTGAAACTGATTATTTCTCCCTGAAATGGCCTTATAGGTTGTTAGAGAAACTCGAACCAATGATTTGGAGACATCGATCTATACGTGTGAAAAAGAAAATTATTGTCTATAAAGATATTCCAAGAATTGATTTTGTAACTATTGTTGAGAACAAGCATCCTAGAATGAGGCTGAGAGTGAGATTTGACACTGAGATTAAAAATTCAAAATACACTTGTGAAACTGCATTCGGTGCGATTACCCGAAAAACCAATCAGTATTACGCAAAAGC
>JAHCRD010000007.1 GCA_020148085.1 Patescibacteria group bacterium
GCTTGGGTGGTCGACCGGTATCGAACCGGCATCGCTGGCTCCACAGGCCAGAGCTTTAAACCAATTAAGCTACGACCACCATCTGCCCTCAAGAGGAGTCGAACCTCTATTGCAGGTTTAGAAAACCCGTGTTCTATCCATTGAACTATGAGGGCTAACAACTATTATAACTTAAAAATAGTTCTTAGTCAATTTTTTCGGGCAAAGCTCCCCGGAAGGGATCGGGATATTCTTTTTCTTCAGCCTCTTTAAAAATAGATTCCCTCCGAGCCCATTCTCCAGAAACTTTTTCCATTAAACCCTGACTAATCTTTAAAGGAGGAATTATTTGAAGTTCTTTTTCTTGGGGGCGGAGGTAATATTTCCAAAAGAAAATTCCTCCCAAAATTAAATCTAAAACTAAAAGTAAAATCAAAATCAAAAATAGGTTTTGCCAAAACTTTTTTAAAAGTTCTATCAAATTTTCTTTAACCTTGTTAATTTTAATCTTCATAAAAAGCTTTTAGAGCAATGTTAAAACTAACATCCCCCGGGGAGAGACCTTCAAATCTTCTGTTCCCCTTCTCTTCTATCCTTTCAATATTCAATTGAAAAATTTCAACTAAGTAGGGACTCCGCTCTAATCTTTCCAGAAACTTTAAACAACTTGGAAAGGGTCCTCCAACAGAAATCTGGAATCCAGTGCTCCCCCAGGGATCAGTTTCAGCAGGGGGAAGAGTTAAAGGAGAAATTTCAATTTTAAGGTCTGATTTTTGAGCTTCTTTTTCTAAAAATTCAATAAAATCAATAGGGGCTTCCAGAACCACAAAACTCTTTTCAATTCTTTCTAAAGTTGATTGATACAAAGAGTAATTTTTCTGGAAATTCTCCAAATCCTTTAGTTGACTTTGGAATAAATTGAAAGCTCTTTTTTGAAAAATTAGATTCTCTGAACTTTTTTTAATCTCCCCCACTAAAGGAGTGATTCCAAAGATTATAGCTAAGGTGAAGATGACAAAAAAACAGATAGAGATAATATAGATTTTTCTTTTGGCAGTCATTTCTCAAAATTTGGGGTGAATTTAAAACTTAAAGAAAATTCGATGTCAGTAGGGATCACCCAAGACGAAGGTGAAAAGTAAACATATTCAAATTCCTTTTCATCTTCAAGGTATTTTTTAAAAGAAAACAAGTCCTGTCGAGTCCGAGCATAACCTGAGATATGGATTTCAGTAAGAAGTTCGGTTTCCTGAAAAATTTTCTCCAAAGATAAATTGGTGAAATAGATTGTTTGAGGAATTAAGTTAGAAAGTTTTTCTAAAAGAGGAGTAAGAAATATCTCTCTTCCATAGAAACTTTTAATTTTAGAAAGATTCTGATTAGTCTCTTTTATTGTCTGCTTAAAATCTTGAAATTGGGAAGATCTGAGGGATTTTTCTTTACTTTCCAAAGTATCTTGAGAATATTTGACTTGAGATAGAATATAAATTTTAAGAGCCAGTAGAATAAAAATCAAAACCAGAAAAAATATAAAAAGAAAAAGAAAAACCAAAGAGACTTTCCTCCCTATTCCTTCAACCCTCAGTTCTTTTTTTCCTTTTTCTGGCAAAAGATTAATAGCCATATACTCCTCTTAAAGCCAAACCTAAGGCAGTAGTATATCCCAAAGATTTTTCAAATGGCAATTCTGGTACTTCTTTTAGGGGTTCTGTCAAAATATTGACCCAGGGATTACCAAGCTTAACCCCAATTTTAAGATTTGAAGCCAAAAAACCAACTAATCCTTTAAGCAATGAGCCTCCCCCACAAAGTAAAATCTTCTCCATTTCTTTTCTATCATGCAAAAGCCGATCTTCTTTTTCATGGGAGTGATAGTAATCCAAATGAGTTTTGATTTGTTCAACTAAATCAGTTAAGGGAGGAATCATAGCTTCAAAAATCTTCTTCTCACCCTCTAATCCATGTTTTAATTTTAATTCTTCAGCTTTCTTTAAATTAACTTTTAAGGTTTTGGAAATGCTTTCAGTTAACTTTTGAGAAGAGACCGGAATGGTTGAGGTAAATCTTAAACTTCGGCCCGAAAATATGATAAAGGTGGTTCTGGTTTCACCAAAGTCAATTATCAAAAGGGGCTTTGAAGTTTTCCCACTTTTAACTAAAGCTCGCCCTATTGCCAAACATTCAACTTCAAGAGCTCTTGGTTTCAGCCCCCCCATTTTCAAGACCTCGAGGTAAGAATCAACTATCTTTTTTGGAGTGGCGGCAATTAGAACTTCAATATATTTTGGATGATTAAAAACTGGTTCTATTATCTCACAGTCAAAATAGACCTGCTCAATGGGTAGGGGAATATAATTTTCTATCTCATATCCTACGGTGGTTCGAAGTTCCTCTTTTTCAATTTGAGGAAGCCGAATAACATCCAAAAAGGATTTCTCTTCTGGTAAGGAACAAATGGCTGACTTCAGTTTTATCTTTCTCCCTTGAACTTCCCTTAAAGCTTTTTTAATTATTTCAGCAAGGGTTTTTTTATCTCGGACCTCCCCTCCCTTAATAATTCCGGAAGGAATTCTCCAAGCCCCAAAAGAAGCCAATTTTAAACCTCCTTTCTTTTTCTCAAGTTTTGCCATTTTCAAAGAAAGATCTGAAATATCTAAGCCGAAAGTTTCTGGTTTTTGGACAAGAATTTCTAACATAAACTTGATTCTTTAGTAACTTTCTTCCCAATGTTCAATGGTTACTACTGGTGAATAAGGTAGGGCTCCTTCTCCTGGAGGCTGAGGTCCTCCCCATACTCCTTCTCGAATTATAGCATTATCTAAATAAATATTAATGGGGCTAAAAGCACTGCTAAGAGAGATTTTCCTGGCTATTATTCCTCCAAATACCTCAAAACTATGAGGGAGGCTGGTCAATCTCATTTCATCTTGGGAATAAATTAAGCCTCGGACCTCAACATCTCCAAAAGAGGAGTAGGGACCGAAATTCATTTTTCCTTTGGTCAAAAGACCAGAAGGTATACCATCTCCAGGATCAGCAATTTTTAGCTGACTAAAACCATAATCCTCTCCCCACTTAAATTTTTCTCCGATATTGATTGTTTCATCAGCCACTAAGATTCCATTGATTTCAAGATACCTTTCTCCTTTCAAATCAATGCCCCCTTCAATATAGTAGGTAGAAATAGCAAGGCCTGAGGTTTTATGCTCTAAAATCAAGGTTCCTTTTTTCCCTACTTGCCATAAAAGTTCCTCGAACTCATCTTCATCAAAGAGGCATTTGTTGAGAGAGAATACAGTGGTGCCGCCTGAATTTTTGCCCACTACTTGACATTGTCCTTCCTCTTGAGCTTTTTCAGCCTTGCTTTTATAGGAATTTGGATTATCAGAATCGAAATCAATAGCTGGCATCTCAATTGAGTCAGGAGGACATTTTTCGCATATCCCTTGGGTGCAGCAATTCTTGGCACAGGTACTGGAAGCGTTTAGGGTGCTTAAAGAGACATTAATATTTTGGACAGCCAAAACCTGGCCTTCCTGATCCGTACTGGTAGGGGTAGTCGGGTTATCGTAAACATTAACAGTGCTCCAATATTTAATATTAATATTATTATTGCTAAAAATATTTCCATTATAAACATTAATTTTACTTGCCTGGATTGTGCTTTCCCCACTTGGAGCCCCAGAAAAAATAGGACTATTCTCGGTTAAACTTCCTAGAGCTTTGAGCACTTTTATCTTAATTACTCTCTGGGCAGTTCTTCCTTTGCTGAGTAAAACAGTAGAGGTTGCGATGATTTCTCCTTTAGCACATCGGGAGTTTTGAATGGAAATAGTGGTAGTAGAATTATCATCATAATTTCTGGTAAAGGAATCCTGCCAGTTGGAGCAGCCAAGACAATCATCAGTTGAAGTCACAAAACAGATCTTCCAGGGAGTATCCCCGTCGGTTGTGATTTCATCATTTTTTAACTTCCAGATTGCCTCGGCAATTCCAGCCTCTGCCAAATAATAAGCTTTTGTGGAAACGGTCTTGCTCCGGGACATCTGAGAACCAGTCAAACTAAAGGATATGAAATAGGAAGCCAGAAACAATAATATCCCTAAAACCAAAATCGCAATAATTAAGAGGGACCCTTTTGAACTTATTTTCATTTTAGTCCATTGATTTGTCATTTTAAAGATTTCTGGCAAAAACTTTTGTTCTTAATTCAAGGACTTCAGCTCTGTTTTGTAAGGTCAAGACAGTATGAATTACTTTAGAACCCCAAAATTTTAAATCAATTATATACTCTCCGATTATCTTAGGTTCTTCTAAGATTTTAGTTTCTAATGTTTGGCCCTCAGGTGGATTAGAATCCCAAGAAACAAGGGTCTGGCTAGGATCATCAGAAAAATAATATCCATTTACTTCTTTTTTAACTAAATCATCGTCTCTAAAATAGCAGATATAGCGGTAAGTAGTGGTACTATGACCATCCTCAAACAAAATAGTACTTGTAGCTCCTGATTCTTGTTCGGAAAGCTCAGTAACTATTTCTCTTGCTTGGCGGATTTCTCTTGTCATTCTTTCTAAAACCACTCTTCCATTTTGTAAAAGCTCAGCCCGGATTTCTCCTCCTTGGTAAAATTTTTGTCCAACAATATAAATATTAAAAATAGCTACTGAAACCAGAAGGAAAATAATGACAGTTATCAAAACCTCAATTAAGGTAAAACCGATTCGCATACTATTTTTTAGTAATTAAATTAATAATTTTCACATTTTTTTCTCCTATTTTGAGAGGAGATTTCCACCAAACCGTAACTTCTATTTTTTTCAATCCTAAATCAGAAGTTGTTGTTGCTAAATTGGAGTTAACATAACTTATTTTTGCTTCCCTTGAAAATTTCTCAAAAGGAGAAGAGAGTGGGTCTTCAGTTTCAATTCCAACAGCAACATCTTGATAAACTCTGGAGGTTATTTCCTCCATTTTTTCTTGACAAAGTAATGTCCCTTGAGTTTCCATTTGGCTTAACTTCTCAATATTCAAGGCCAAGGGAAAAACTTGCAAAACTGCAACAATCCCGAGTGTTAAAACCAAAATAGCTACCACTGCTTCCAAAAATGTAAATCCAGCATTTGAAAATTGCTGTGGCCCTTGGCCATTCCCCATCGGGTTCAAATTGAAAATTGAAAATTTCATATCTTACTTTATCTTAACAAAACCAGAGGGTCTTACCTCAATAGTTTTTGTCTCCCCCTTAGTATTAATTAAAGAAATAGTGCCGGTTTCTTTAACTGCTCCATAAGGATTGAATATTACTTCATCGTTGGTAAGACCTGTAATTTGGTGGAAACTAATTCCTTTAGGAAGGGATTTTTTAAAAATATTCTTCTTGGTTGTTCCATACCTAATTATTTGGTATTGACAAGTGCTGGTGGAAAAACGAACCCCATGATTAACTTGCTCAGTAACTGCTAATCGTTGAGCAGAGCGGAGGTCAGTACTCAAATCTCTGACAATGCTTCCTAATCGTAAGGAGGGCTGGAGAGCTCTAACCGATCCCCAGGAGATTCCTGCAATTATCCCAATGACCGAAATGACAACTAAAAGCTCTATTAAAGTAAAACTATTTTTGAATTTTGAATTTTGAATTTTGAATTTCATTTACATTCCTCCCATTATGCCAAACATTGGCTGCATCATTGAGACAGCAAAAAATCCAACTATCCCTCCAATTATCAAAATTAGAACTGGTTCAATTATTGAAGATAATTTTTTGGTGGCTTCGGCAAGTTCTTCTTCATAAAAATCAGCAAGTTTTTCTAAAACTTCGGAGGTTTCACCAGTTTCTTCCCCAATCTCCATCATCTGTAAAACCATGGGGGAGTAAATTTCCTCATAAGGACTCAAGGCCTGAGAAAGCTTTCCTCCTTTTTTGATGGTCTTTGCTGCTTCTAAAAGCGATTTTTTGAAATAAAAATTGGTCAAAGCTCCACTTGCCACTTCTAAGGCTCTGACAATTGGAACTCCAGCTTTGAGCAAAGACCCTAAAATTCTTAAGCACAAGGTAGAGTTGGTCTGCCTTACAATTTTAGAAATTACAGGAATTTTCAAAATCATCTTGTCTCGGAATTTTCCTCCTTTTTTTGTCCGTAAGCTCATAACCACAACTGAAGCTAAACCGAAGATAATTAACAAAGCTAACCACCATTTCTTGGTTAAAAAATCAGCTCCTCCCAAAATCATTCTCGTGCTAAAGGGGAGTTCAACATTTAATTCCTCAAAAGCGGCTTTAAGTTGGGGAACAGCAACAATCATCATCAATATCCCAATACCAAAAGTGGTACAAAGAACCACCAGAGGATAAATCATTGCTGTTTTTACTCTGGAGCGCAAAGTATATTCTCTTTCCATTTCCAGGGCTAGAACTTTCAAAGAATCTTCTAATCTTCCGGTCTCCTCCCCAACCTTTAAGGTTTCTCGAAAAAGAGTAGAAAAAATGGTAGGAAAAGAGCTCAAGGAAGTTGAGATACTCTCTCCCTTAATTATCTTCTCTGATATTTTCCTGAGAGCTTCCTTAAACTTTTTACTTTTGGCTTGAGTTGCCAATATCTCAAAAGCTCTTGGAAGGGGGACGCCGGTTCTTACCATCACTTCAAGATTTCTGGTAAAAAACAATTTTTCTTGAAAAGAAACTCCGATTAATTTCTCAAATATATTCAATTTTTCTAATTTAAACTTCTCTTTCTTCTCTTCTCCTTCAATCCTGGCTGATATTAAAAAATATCCCTTTCTCCGAAGGGCCCTTGCTAATTGATGCTCTGATTTAGCAACCAAACTCCCTGATTCTTCCTTCCCCTCAAGAGATTTAGCTTCGTAAAAATATCTTGGCATTTATTCAATGATGACACGTAGAACTTCTTCAATACTTGTTATCCCTTGAGCAGCTTTCAAAAACCCATCTTCAATCATCAATCTCATTCCCTCCTCTCTAGCCCTTCTCTCAATTTCATCTGAGGTTGATTCTTTAGCAATTAATTCTTTCTGAGATTCAGTTATGGCTAAAACCTCATAAATTCCTATTCTCCCTTTGTACCCTCAGGACATTCCTTTGAGGGTTTTGGTCGATAGAATTCAATATCTTTGAGTGACTCTTTTTTCTTTAAAATTTTCTCCTCCCTTAAAAGCTCTTCAATCCTTTTGGGATCACAATATTTAGAGATGTCTTCTAATTCGTTTTTCTTCAATTTATATTTTTCTTTCTCATCACACAATCTCCTAACTAACCTTTGAGCTAAAATTAAATTCACCGTGGAGGAAAGTAAAAAGGGTTCAACTCCCATATCGATTAACCTTGGAATGGCGCCTGCAGCATTATTGGTATGCAAAGTTGAAAGAACCAGATGGCCAGTTAGAGCAGCATTTATTGCTAAAGAGGCGGTCTCTTTATCTCGAATTTCACCAACCATGAGAATATCTGGATCCTGTCTCAATAAACTTCGAAGTCCGGAAGCAAAAGTTAAACCAATTTTTGGATTAACCTGAGTTTGGTTAATTCTTGGCATTCGATATTCAATTGGATCCTCAACTGTTGAAATATTCACTCCTGGAGTGTTTAAAATCTCCGTCATTGAATATAGGGTTGTAGTTTTACCACAGCCAGTGGGTCCGCTAACCAAAATCATTCCAACAGGAACCTTCAGAGCTTCTTGAACTCGCTCCAGAGCCTCTTCTCGCAAACCCAAACCCTCCAAGGTATAACCTTTAGCGGTTTCTGACAAAAGTCGCATCACTACTTTCTCCCCATTGAAAACCGGCAATACAGAAACTCGAATAGAATATCTGTAATCTTCTGACTCAATTTTAAAACGGCCATCTTGAGGTAATCGGTGTTCATCTAATTTCAAATTAGTGAGAACCTTTATTCGAGCTACAATCCCAGATTTTGTTGCTAGGGGTAAAGTCATGGCATCGTGTAAAATCCCATCAATTCTGTACCTGACTAAAACCTCTTTTTCCATGGGTTCTATATGAATATCAGAAGCTCTTTGTAAAATAGCATGGCGAATCAAAGTATCTACAATTCTTATTATCGGAAGTTCTTGGGCTTGCTTTTTTAATTCTTCTTTCTCTTCTGGAATTTTTTCTTCTATTGGTTTTACCCCCCTGGCTTCTTTCTTAATTATTTCACCAAACTCAGCTTGCAAGCTCTCTTGATATTGCGAGAGAACATTTTTGATGCTTTCTGGAGTAGTTAATCTTGGTAAAATTTTGAGAGCCGCTTTCTTTTTAATAAATTCAATAGTTCTCAGGTCTTCTGGATCAAGCATAGCCACTTCCAAATTTTTTCCTTTTTTTCTAAAAGCTATAATGTTATGCGATCTGGCAATTGGTTCAGGTATTATCCTTAAAACTTCTGGAGCCACAGTTTCTTTTTCTAAATTAACAAAAGGAATTCCTAAAATATAGGCCTCAAGCCGGATTAGGTCTTTTTGGGGAATTAAATTTTCTGAAACCAAAATATCCTCAAGTCTCTTTCCTTGTTTTTGAGCCTTTTTAAAGGCCTTGCGGAACTCCTCCTCCTTGACTAAGCCAGCATCAAGCATAAATGCCTTTAATTGTTGTGGCTCAACCCTCATGTTTGTGTAGAAGCGAAACAGTGCGAATAGCTACGCGAAAAGGTGCGAAAAAAATTCGCATAGATTCGCTTGATATTCGCGTGAATTCGCTTCTATTCTAATGCTTTCTTCACTTTCTCTACTACTTCTTGCAAGGTATAATTTGCTTTAACCAGGTAGGTTTTAGCTCCCAACTCTAAAGCTCTACTAATCTCCTCCATTCTGCCGATATTGGTTAAGATAATGACTGGTATCTCTTTTGTTTCTTGGTCTTCCTTTAATTTCTCCAAAACTCCAAAGCCATCCATCTTGGGCAAGATAAGGTCAAGCAAGATAAGGTCTGGTTTTTCGCTCTTGGCAAGCTTCAGACCGAGTTCTCCATCCAGGGCACTAACCACTTCGTAATTTTCTCTCTTTAAAATATCTCCAAAGGTCTTTTGCAGGGCTGACTCGTCTTCCACAAATAATATCTTTTTCATGATTTTATTGGTAATGTAAACCAAAATGTCGAACCTTTATTTTCTTTTGAGGAAAAATCAATTTCTCCTCCTAATAATTTTAGAATTTGCTTGGCAATGTAAAGTCCCAGGCCTGACCCATCAGTTTGATATTTCAAGACATTCTCTGAACGAAAGAACTTCTGGAAAATAAATTTTTGCTCCTCTTTGGGAATACCAACACCGTTATCTTGGATTTCAAAATAAATTTTCTTGGCTCCCGCCTTGATTCTTATTTTTACCTCTCCCTTATTTTTGATATAACGGATGGCATTATCTAAGAGATTTTCCACAATCTGCTCCAACCAGAGAGGATCACTCAGAACCTTGGGCAGGTTTTTGGGGGCTCGGAGCTCCACTTTAACATTGGAGGTATCAGCCAAGGGCTTAAACTTCAAAATTACTTTTTTAGTTAGAGCTCCCAAAGAAATTTCTTCTTTTTTCAGGGGTAATCTCCCGGTTTCTATCCGGGATACCGTTAACAGGTCATTGATTAAATCTCCCATCCTTTGGGTGTTCTCTTCCAAAATTTTGAAATATTCAAGCTTTTTTCCTTGGATCTTACCTAATTTTCCTGAGATTAAAAGTTCTAAGGAATATTTAAGGTTGGTCAGGGGAGAACGTAACTGATGAGAAACTACGCTGATAAACTCTGTTTTCATTCGAGAGGCCTCAGCTATTCTCTCAAAGCTCCGAGTGATAATAAAATCAAGGATTAGCAAAATAAAAGCAACAGTCAAAACAACTAAAGCAACTATCTTTGGATCTCCAATCCGATAAGTAGCAATGGAATAAGTAGCCAAAATTGCCCCAATAATAATCAGTCCCATTAAGAGAAAAAGAAATTGAGGACATTGCCAAATAGGCACTCCCCATTTCTTACAGGGGGTGAGAGGATTTAAGCTCTCTAAAATCTTTTTAAAGATTTGTGGCATTGTCCAATTATACCATAAAACTATTTGACAAAAAACAACAACATTGACTAATGACCCAAAATCAGCTAAAATTATTTTAGTTATCGGGGCATGGTGTAATGGTTAACATGAGCGCTTTGGGAGCGCTTGATTCCCGGTTCGAGTCCGGGTGCCCCGACGCGGGTGTAGTTTAGCGGTAAAATTTCTTCCTTCCAAGAAGAAGTCGGCGGTTCGACCCCGCTCACCCGCTCAAAAACAAAACCGCCCCTAAGAGGCGGTTTTGAGTTTCTCTAGAATTATCTTACTTCACAGCATCCTTTAAGCTCTTGCCTGCTTTGAACCTTGGAACTTTTTTAGCTAGAATTTTGATTGTAGCTCCGGTTTGAGGATTGCGGCCGGTTCTGGCCTTTCTCCTTGAAACTTTAAAAGTTCCAAAGCCAGTTAAAACTACATCTTTACCTGCCTTTAAACCCTTGGTAATGTCATCTAAAATTGCATTCAAACAATCAGCGGCACACTTTTTGGAGCATCCCGCAACCCTTACCATTGTTCCAACTAAATCTTCTTTAGTAACTTTTGCCATTTTATTTTCTTATAAATAAACTAAGTTTTCCGACCTTTTTCAGTTTATATATAATTATAGTGCATTTATCCTAGGAATGCAAGCAAACTAAAGCGCGTGGGTAGTTGCCGAGGGGAGCATGGAGGGAGGGTGGGCGTGACCGAACCTGAAAACCTTTATCTACTTGGCGCTTAAGAGAACTACTCCCTCAAACACTCAGTTGATTGGTTGCTCCCCGAGGTAATCTACCCGAGCGCTCATCGGGCGTATTCCACCACCCTTGTCTCTCTGATAACATTGACTTTTATCTCACCAGGATAATTGAGTTCCTCTTGAATTTTACCAGCAATATCTCGAGCTAATTTGTAGGCCTCAAGGTCGCCAATTTCTTCTGGACGGACAAAAACCCTAATTTCCCTGCCAGCCTGAATAGCATAGGCCTTCTCTACCCCAGCAAAATCCAAAGCAATATCTTCTAATTCCTTTAATCTCCGGAGGTAATTCTCCAGAGTATCTTTTCTTGCTCCGGGTCTTGCCCCTGAGATTTGGTCGGCAACCTTGACCAAAACTGCTTCAATGGTTTGGGGCTCATATTCTTCGTGGTGAGCTTTCATTGCCTCAATCACTTCTTGGTCTATCCTAAACTTCTCTAAAATTTTTATTCCAATATCAACATGGGAACCCTCGATTTCCCGGTCTATTGCTTTTCCAATGTCATGCAGAAGTCCAGCTTTTTTTGTCACTTTGCGATTGGCTCCCAATTCATCAGCTAAAGCTGAAGCTAAGTGTGCTACCTCAATTGAATGCAATAAAACATTCTGACCATAGCTTAACCGAAAATACAACCTCCCCAAAAGGGAAACAATCTTGGAAGGAAGATCAACAATCCCTGTCTCATAAACCGCGTTCTTACCAAATTCTTTTATCTGGCTCTCAACTTCCTCTCTGGCTCTCTTCACTTGCTCTTCAATACGGGCGGGTTGGATTCTGCCATCTTGAACTAGCCGTTCTAAAGCAATTTTAGCAATATGTCTTCGGATAGGATTGAAGCCAGAGATAATCACGGTTTCGGGAGTATCATCAACCAAAACTTCAACTCCGGTCAATTTTTCGAAGGCCTTAATATTTCTTCCTTCTTTACCAATAATTCTTCCTTTAATTTCATCCGAAGGAAGATTCAGTGTAGTAGTAGTTATTTCTTGAGCTTGACTGAGAGCATATTTCTGAATAGCCCCAACTATCATTTCTTGGGCTTTTTGCTTAAATTTTTCTTCACCCTCTCTTGATAATTTTTGCATTCTTTCTTGGAATTCCCTTTCATATTCTCTTTCGATATTCTTCATAAGTTCCTCTCTTGCTTCTTTTTGTGAAAGGTGGGAGGTTCTCTCCAGATTTTTTTGAATCTCCTCTTTAGCTCCTGTCAACTTCTCTTTCATTTCTTTAAGTTTTTTTAAGTTTTGGGCAAATTCTTTTTCTCTTGTCTCGAAAGAAGAAATTTTTTGGTCCAAAATATGTTCTCTTCTAAAAAGCAATCTCTCTGTCTTTAAAAGTTCATTTCTTCGTTCACCTATTTCTTTTTGAGCTTCAGAGATAATCTTTGCTGCCCCCTGACGAGCCCGAGTTAAAATCTCCTCACTCTCTTGTTTAGTTTGTAAGATTTTCTTTTGGAGTTTTGCTTCTATTGTTCCTCTTCTTCTTTTTGCAATTGATTGTCTGGTATAATATCCCAAAATTGCTCCTAAGGCCAAGCAAACAAAGCCTACAAAAAGTAGAGTAACTTGATTCATATTCTTGATTGAACAATTGATTATCCATATCAATTAGTTCAAGGTTAATTTCTATTTCCCATCCTAGCAAAAAAAATCCCCCTAGTCAATGGACATCCCACATCAGAGGGGGGTTGGGGGAACTGGCAGTGCCCCCGTGTAGGAAAACAGCGAGCCGAAGGCGAGCGTTAGAAACCGTGGGTTTCTAAAGAGTGAGCCCGAAGGTCGCCGAAGGCGACCGCCTGCCGAAGGCAGGATGAGGGCGAGCGACTGACCTTATAATACCTATGGTGCTATTTCTCTCCACCTTGGCAGAGGTAACATTACCCCAACAGATTTAGTACGGGGACAAGTACCAACATCGTCGGTTATTTCAAGAGTAACATCCTTAACTCCGGTAGAATCAAATTTTACTCGAGGATTCTCGGAAGTAGAAGAAGTTCCAGTGGCAAATTCAGTGCCTGAAGGAAAGGTCCAAAGGAAACTCTTTCCAGAACAAGAAATCTCATTATTGTTTATATCATAACAAGTACTTACATCTTCAGGACAAACTCCAGCTTCTTGGATAGCGCAAAACTGGACAATTTCTCCTTCAGTTGGAGAAGGAGGAGACCAACTGAAATCAGGATAAGGCCAAGCATGCAAAGAAGTAGTAAATGAAGGTCCGGAAATCCAATCAGATTGGGCATCATGATTATCCCAAACTTTTAATCGCCACCAATAGGTTGTGTTGTAAGAAAGACTCCCCACTGGAACATAAGACTCTGAAGAAGAATAGACCTTACCAGAATCTACTTCCGGCGAAGAAAAATTAGAGTTATTATCTACTTGAACCTGATAAGCTCCCTGAGTATCTCCGGGCTCTGGGTCAGAAAATGTCCAGGAAAAGATAGGACGTAAAGGAACAGTACAATAATCTCCTTCATCAACTGAAAGATTAGTAGCAGTAGGAGGTCGGTCAAGATACACTGAACCATCATAAACCCAATTAGACCAGTTTCCAGCATTATCTTTAACTCGGTACCTGAATTCATATTTATTACCATATGCTCCTGTGTAAGTGAAATTATTTATTGTGTTGGAATAATTTTTCCAGGAACCACCATTAATTCTTAGATCAACGTCTCCCTGAGCAATTCCCGATCTATCATCTGACTCGGATAGGTTTACCCAAATAGAAGTATCTAAAGAAACACCGTTCTCTTGATCCAAAATAGCAGAAGGCTTAACAGTATCTTTTTTGAGTTTCCAGTACCCGGACCAGTTGCCGGTATCACCATAACTATCTTGGGCCAGGGCTCGCCAGTTATATGTGCCATCAGAAATAGATTGAGCACTTTGGGATATTTTGCCACTAGCTACCCAGTTTCCCCAGAATTCTCCATAGCCATCTACTCCAAACTTTGCTCTAACATTGTCGCCTTCTGGATCAGAAACCCGAGCTTTGAAGGTGGGGTTATAGTTAATCCAGACATTGTGGGGTGGGGCAATGAGAGTTGGAACATTTGGAACTTTATTTTTTACGGTGATAGTAATGCTGTCACTTACTTTTCCCCCTCCACCGGTACAGGTAGCGGTATACTTCGTGGTAGAATCTGGCCAAACTTTATAGTTATAATTCCCATCATTGAGTTTCTTATTAGAGATTACTCCAGGGGTAATAGAGCAGATAGCAAAACTGTCGGGAGTGTTGTTTATCTTGAGAGTTAAGGTAGAGGACTCTCCTCGACCAATAGTAGTTGGGGAAGCAGTGAGGTCGATACAAGTGTCGCAGTCAATATGAAATGGCTCAGATCTCACTTGCCTAATTAAAATTACTCCTGTGGTTAGTAAAAGGGCTACCGAAACTAAAATGAGAATTTTTTTATTTTTTAGGGGATTCATAATTATCTAAATTATCCACAGGTTAAGATGCTACTTTAATTATATCATATTACGTCAATCAATACCATAAATCATCTCCAGTT
>JAHCRD010000058.1 GCA_020148085.1 Patescibacteria group bacterium
AATCCCGATATATACGCATTGAAAAATGAAGGCGTCTTTCTTTCTCCAACCTGAGAAGACTTATAACGCTGTTATAACATACTTTATACCGGACATGAAATTTGTAGAGGGGGTACTGAATGGACATTAGTTATATTCCGGATTTTTTATTAAAACCAATCCTTAAAATCATACCAACAGGTTTTTTTTATTCTTTAAGAAAAAGTATGATGCGCAGTGAAAAGAGTACTAGAAAAATAATTACTTTAGGTGCCACCGAAGTTCTGGTTAAAAAGGGAGAGAAGAGAGCACTCTATATCTTAAAAGATACAGCCAAAAGAGTTCCAGCTTATGTAAACTTCTTGAAAGAAAAGGGGTTTTCTGTGAGCGATATTGAAATTGCGAAGTCTATAAAAGAAGCTCCAATTTCTGACAAAGCGAATTACATTCGTCCTAATGACCAAAATCCTTCAAACCTTTGTTTAGATGGTAGAGCCAATTATGCAAAAATGATTGAAACTAGTTCGGGTTACTCAGGTAAACATACATACTGGTTGAGGGATTTAAAAGAAGTGCTTAGAGAAGAACGACAGATTCCTGTTTTATTATCTATTTTTTATGGAATAAACGAAAACGAAGCCTTTTCAATCAATGGTTTTGCTTTGAGTAGCTGGGTTACCGGAATTCAAGTAGGAAATGCTGCAAGAAGAAAAACAGCAACAATAAATATTGGTTTAAACCCTGAGGAGATTGCTCAAACTATTGTAGAGTTTTATACAAAATATTCAATAAAAACTACTAAAGGTGGATTCAAAAAAGCACTAATACTGAGCTATCCCCCCACAATAAAAACAATTTTGGATACCCTGGATGAGCTAAAATTCGATTCATGGGAAAATTTAGAAACAATATTTATTTCTGGGGGAGATGGTTTTCCTGAATCATATAGAGCCTATGTTGAAAAGAAAACAGGAGGAAAACTCTTTTCCGTATTCGGTTCTGCCGATACAGGTATTCAAGTCGGTATCGAAGCACCAGATTTGGTCAACTTAAGAAAATTTCTTGATGAAAATCCAGATTTGTGTAAAAAAATTTT
>JAHCRD010000008.1 GCA_020148085.1 Patescibacteria group bacterium
GTGCTCTTCCGATCTACAAAACCAGGCCTACCTCCAGAGCAGCGATTAAGAAAATTAGAACTTGGCCTTTCACGATTGTTAAGAGAATACGAACCCGATGTGATGGCGGTGGAAAACCTTTATTTTTTTAAGAATTTAAAAACAGCCATTCCAGTAAGCGAAGCTAAAGGAGTGGTTCTGTTAACTGCTGCTAAAAAGAAAATTAGGGTTTGGCAGTTCGCTCCTTTAGAGGTAAAAATGGGAATTTGCGGCTATGGGAGAGCAGACAAAACTCAGGTCCAGAGAATGATAAAAGAGATTTTGAATTTAAAAGAAATCCCAAAACCTGATGATGCCGCCGACGCTTTAGCTATTGCTGTTTGTTATGCTTTTAAAAATCCAAAGGGGGGTTGACAACCTTTTTTGCTAATATATAATTTTCTGTATAAGCAGGAAAGGTCGTAAATTTGATAATAATTAATTTAGGAAATTATGAGAATTGAAGACAAAATCACTCCTTTAGTTAGTCAAGAAGAGCCAGAAAAACCAGAGGAGCCAAGAGAACCAGAAGAGCCAGAAAAACCAGAGGGAGGCGAAGGAGGAGGCGAAGAAGAGTGGTAGAACTCAACCCCCTACCAAGTCTTGGTGGGGGGTTTTGAATTAGAAGAGAAATTAGGATAGTATTAAAATATGGCAAAAAGAAAGTATTATCGGAAGGTCTATAGAAAGAGAAAAAAGTGGCCAAGACGTCTTTTAAAGATTTTTGGACTATTTTTATTAGCCATCTTTCTTTCGGGAATCTTGGTCTTTATTTACTATATTAAAGATTTACCAAGGCCTGAAAAGTTCACTGAGGGAACTATCGCGCAATCTACAAAGATCTATGATAGAACTGGCGAAATGCTCTTATATGAAATCTCAGGAGAGGAAAAAAGAACTGTTGTTTCTCTAGAAAAAATACCGGATTATTTAAAATGGGCAGTCGTCGTCGCTGAAGACGCAAGTTTTTATCAGCATCGAGGATTGGATTTTAAAGCTATAGTTAGAGCTGTTCTTTACGATTTAAAACTTGGGAAATTCATTCAGGGTGGCTCAACAATTTCTCAGCAACTTATCCGTTCTTATTTCTTAACCAGAAAAAAGACATTGGAGAGAAAAACCAGGGAAATTATTTTAACCTTGGAGCTTGAGAGAAGATACCCAAAAGACCAAATTTTGGAATGGTATTTAAATCTCATCCCCATGGGAGGAAATCTTTACGGGATGGAAGCAGCAACTCAAACCTTCTTTCAAAAACATATCTCGGATGTCTCTTTAGCTGAGGCCGTCACCTTAGCTAGCTTAATTCGAGCCCCATCTTATCTTTCACCTTATGGAGCCCATTTAGATGAGCTTCTTGCTAGAAAAAACTATATTTTAGAAAGAATGGAAAAAGCAGGTTACCTAACCGAGGAAGAAAAACTGAAAGCTAAGGAAGAAGATATTAAGTTTTACCCCAACATAGATATTATTCGGGCCCCCCATTTTGTAATGTATGTTAACCACTACCTTGAAGAAAAATATGGTCAATTCTTTTTAGAAAAAGCTGGGTTGAAAGTTTATACCACTTTAGATTGGGAATTACAAGGAAAGGCAGAAACAATAGTAGAAGATGGAGTTGAGGGTATTAAAGGATATAATGCCCACAACGGAGCGTTAGTGGCTTTAAGTCCCAAAACAGGTGAAATCTTAGTTATGGTCGGTTCTAAAAATTGGTATGGAGAATCTGAATTTTGCTCTGAAAGTGGATGTAAATTTGACCCGAAAACGAATGCCACCTTAAGTCTCCGCCAACCAGGTTCTGCTTTCAAACCCTTTGTTTACGCGACAGCTTTTGAGAAAGGTCTTACTCCAAATTCAATAATCTGGGACACAAAAACAGAATTTAATGTTAATTGCTCCCCATCGGCCATTCAAACCTACGGTAAATACAATTCTAAATGCTACCATCCTAAAAACTACGATGAAAGGTTTTTGGGTTCGATAAATTTTAGGACTGCTTTAGCCCAATCTCGAAATGTTCCTTCGGTTAAGGTTTTGTATTTAGCAGGAAAAGATGAAACTTTAGATTTAGCTCAGGAATTTGGCATAACTACTTTGAAAGACAAAGGCAGATATGGACTATCTTTGGTTTTAGGGGGAGGAGAGGTTAAGCTTTTGGAAATGGTCTCAGCTTTTGGAGTTTTTGCTAAAGAGGGAGTAAAAACTCCTTTAAATTTTATTAGAAAGATAGAAGATTCTGAGGGGAATATTATTGAAGAAATGAAAAAAGCAGAAATAAGAGTTTTACCTTCTCAGATTGCCAGAGAAATAAACGATATTTTATCTGATAATGAATCAAGAGCTCCAATGTTTGGCTGGCGTTCTCCATTGTATTTGGAAGATTATAAGGTAGCTGCTAAAACTGGAACTACCCAAGATTATAGAGATGCCTGGACAATTGGTTATACTCCAAATTTAGTTACTGGGGTTTGGGTCGGAAACAATGACAATACCCCAATGACAAAACCCGGAGTCACTTTGGCGGGTCCTATTTTCCAGAAATTTATGAGAGAAGCTCTGGAAAAATTTGAAAGAGAAGAGTTTGAAGCTCCCCAGGAGATTTTAACTGGTAAACCTATTTTGGATGGAGTTTTGCCAGGTCCTCATTCTGTTTTGTACTATCTTGAAAAAGAAAACCCAAAAGGAGAGGAACCTAAAAACCCCTCTCAAGATCCCCAGTATTTTAATTGGGAAGAAGGGGTTCAAAATTGGCTAAAATTCCATTAGCTTGCCTTTATTGGCATCAATATATAAATATAGCTTGGATCCCCAACTGGTTTTAAGACTCCCGGACCCTCTTCGTCGCTCAATCTGAGAATCACCTCTGAACTTTTTATATTGTGCAATCCATCTACTAAGAACCTATAATTAAAAGAAACCTCAGGAATTTCTCCTTCTCCTTCTATTTTTGCTGCCAAGTATGCTTCATTTTCCCCAACCTCAGGACTTTGAGCAAATATCTTTATTTTATTTTCTTTAGGAATTGGAGTTAATTTAACCTCTGAAATCTTGCCGCTAAAGAGTCCGGCTTCCTTTATTTGGTTTAGAAAATCTTCTCTGTCTAAGACAATCTGGGCTGTGTATTTCTTGGGGATAATCTCTTGATAATTTGGGTATTCTCCCTCAATTAAACGGCTGAGGAGATGGATATGAGGATGAGAAGTTTCTTCTTTATACCATTCAAAGAGAACCTGGTTGGGATCAAAGTAAATCTTTACCTCACCTGTTTTTTGAGCCAAGATATTTATCAACTCCCTTCCTGACGATTGGGGAAGAATAAACTGACCTTCTTTTCTCAGTTTCTGCTCTAAAGAAATTGTTTTTTCAGCTAACCGGAAACTATCTGTCCCAACGATTTTAATTTCATCCTTCTTAAAAGAAAAATAAATCCCAGAAATCTCAGGTCTGATTTGAGAAGGAGAAGGAACATCAACAACTTGACTGAGTCCTTGATTCAGTTTTTCACCCCCTATTTCAATAGGGTCTTTTTGTTCGATTTTTGGAATTATTGGAAACTCCTCAGGATCAATCCCTCGAATCTGGGTTATTTGATTTTTTGTTTCTAAAATTAAGTTTTTGTTTTCGCTTCTCAATTTTATTTTGTCTTCTCTTAAAAGATTAATTAGGTTATTTAAAAAAGAAGCAGGAACAGCAACTTTTCCTTCCTGGACAACTTTAGCCAAAACCCACCAAATCATACTTGTTTCCAGATTTGTAGAAATCAACTTAAGAAAGTTTTTATCTGTCTCAAGTAGGGTATTGTCCAATACTTGCAAAGAAGGACTTTTTTTTGTTAGCCGTTCGATATTATTTATTCCCTCTTTTATGTTTGAAGTTAAAATTTCTATTTTCATAAATATAATAAACTATATTTATTATATATTATTAGAAAAAAGAAGAAAAGTTGAAAAACTCATTTTTACTTCTAAAGAAAAGGATATTTTCTGTTTTAAATAGTTAATTATTTGTTGAAATTCTGTTATTAATCACTGGATTTTTTTATTGTGAAAAAGTTATATATATTTTTTTCACAATTTATCCGCTTAAAATTCACTATATAATCTCTGACGAATAAGATTTATTTCAGTTAGTAACTCATCGTTATTTTTTAATTCTTTATCTATCTTTTCCCAGGCATAAATTACAGTAGTGTGGTCCTTCCCTCCTAATTTTCTTCCGATTGAAGGGTATGAGGCATGTAGTTCTTCCCTCAGGAGATACATTACTATTTGTCTTGGTCTTACAATCTCTTTTCGTCGAGCACTCGAAAGCAGATCTTTTTCTTGCAAATCATATAGATTACTTACAACCTGGATGATTTTTTTGAAACTCGTCGTTTTTTTAGGCGGAGCGATTAAATTCTCTAAAAGTTTTTTTGCAATTTCTAAGCTCGGGGATTTGGTATTGATTTTCTGAAAGACTATTAGTCTATTTAAAGCTCCTTCTATTTCCCTGATATTATTTTTAATGGCAGAGGCAATGTATTCTAAGACCCTTGAATTTAATTCGATATTTTTTTCTTCGCACTTAGCTCTCAAGATAGCTAACCTAGTTTCAAAATCTGGGATACCTATATCAGCAATCATCCCTCCCTCAAATCTGGACCTTAATCTCTGTTCTAAGGCCGGAATGGCCTTCGGAGACCTATCAGAGGAAAGAATTATTTGTTTTTGGGACTGATAAAGAAAATTAAATATATGGAAGAATTCTTCCTGAGATTTTTCCTTTCCAGCAAAAAACTGGGCATCATCCATTA
Source organism: Patescibacteria group bacterium (assembly GCA_020148085.1). GTDB lineage: Bacteria > Patescibacteriota > Minisyncoccia > Minisyncoccales > CG1-02-41-26 > JAHCRD01. The sequence goes on from JAHCRD010000008.1 coordinate 4,817, forward strand.
TTAAAACATCGATTTCTTTAAGTTTCTTTTTTAGTTCTCCGATGTTGTGATTTCTTATCGCCTCAACAATATTAGAGATGAACCTCTCTGAGGGAGCATATTTTATCTTTTTTTTAGGAAACAATTCAGCAATTCTGTTACCAGTAGCTTGCAAAAGGTGAGTTTTTCCCAGACCCACTCCTCCATAAATAAACAGGGGATTGTAGACAAACCCTGGATTTTCTGATACCGCCCAGGCCGCGGCCTGGGCCAATTCATTAAAGCCGCCGACTATAAAATTATCAAAATTATAGCGGGGGTTAAGATTCGTTTTAATATCAAGGGTGAATTCATGAAAAGGAAGCTGGGGTCCCTCTAATTTTTCCTTCTCCTTAACTTTTTTAATACTGGTACTTGGTAAAACAGAAACTTTTTTTGAGTTTACTTTAAACTCTATTGATTTAATATCTTTATCTAAGCTTCTTAAAATTTTTAAAATAAGAGAAGAATATTTATTACTTAACCATTCTTTAGAAAAAGAGTTCTCGACCGAGATTAAAACATCCCTTTCGTTTTTAGATAAAATCTTAGTGTTACGAAACCAAGTAGCGAAATTAGCCCGAGAGACATTAAATTGAATTTGGGCAAGGACCGCTTGCCACAATTCCTCGTTAGTCATATCTATTTTCTATCTCTTATTATCTTTCTATTTTGAGTATATTGCAAATCCATTGAAAATACAACAAGAATACGGTTTTTGTTGAAAACTTGGGGATAACCTGTTAAAAGTGGGTAAAAATTCATTACCGGGTTGACCGCAATAAAAATAAAAGTTATCATCAACCAATGAGCATTACTTATCAACCAAAAAAAAAGAAAAGAAGAAGGATACACGGGTTCTTAAAAAGAAAAAGAAGGAAATCAGGAAGAAAAATCCTCAGCCGAAGAAGAAGAAAGAAAAGGAAAAGATTAACTGTATAATCAATGAGAAGAAAATGTTGTCCAAAAACTATAGGTTAAAGAAAAAGAAAGATTTTGTAAAGGTTCTTAAAAAAGGAAAAGGGTGGAGAGAAAAATTTTTAATTTTAAAAACATTAAAAAATAATTTGCCCTTAAGTAGAATTGGCTTTGTAGTCGGGCGGAAAATCTCAAAGAAAGCGGTTCTGAGAAATAAAATAAAAAGGAAAATGAGAGAAGCGGTAAGAGTTAATTTATTTTCATTGGAACCAGGATATGATTTAGTTTTTTTAGCAGAAAAAGGAATTGAAGAAAAAAGTTTTTGGGAGATTAGAAAAGTGGTGGAGTATCTCTTAAAAAAAGCAAAGATTCTTAAAAAATGAGCCAGAAAATAATTTTAAAATTGATAAAGTTCTATCAAAGTTTTATTTCTCCCTTTCTTGGGAGAAATTGTCGATTTTATCCTTCCTGTTCTGAATACGCAAAGTTGAGTATAAAAAAATATGGAGTTTTTAAAGGCATGATTTTTTCTTTTTGGCGGATATTAAGATGCCACCCCTATGGTAAAGGAGGAGTAGACATACCATGAAAAATTTTTAATTTTTAATTTTTAATTTGAAATAAATGGGTGCTTTAATACAATTTTTCAACATAGTATTATATCAACCGTTACTAAATGCCCTAATTCTGTTATATACTTATTTGCCAGGCCATGATTTTGGCATAGCAGTTATTGTTTTAACTTTGATTATGAAATTGATTCTTCACCCTTCCTCTTTACATGCTATTCGCTCCCAGAAAGCTTTAAGTACCTTGCAACCAAAAATCAAAGAGATCCAGAGAAAATACAAAAACAATAAACAAGAGCAAGCCCGAGCAACCATGGAACTTTACAAAAAGGAAAAAATCAGTCCTTTTTCGGGCTGTCTGCCTCTTCTTTTACAGTTGCCAATCCTGATTGCTCTTTATCAAGTTTTTTTAAAGGGGCTGAAACCGGAGGTTTTAACTGCTTCTCTTTACAGCTTTGTTCCCAATCCGGGAGAGGTCATTCCAACTTTCTTGGGGATAGTTAACTTAGCTCAACCAAATTTCCTTTTGGCTTTGACAGCTGGAATTTTACAATTTTTCCAATCAAAAATATCATTCCAAAAACCCCGGGGCGAGCAAAAATCAAAAAAAGGAGATTTTTCTTCGATGATGCAAAATCAAATGCTTTATTTCTTTCCAATTTTTACGGTTTTCATTGTTTGGAAACTGGGCTCGATTATTGGCCTTTACTGGATAGTTTCCACTTTGTTTTCAATCGGAGAACAGTTCTTAGTGAATAAAAAATATGTCAAATAAAAAAAATTTAGAAAAGATAAAAAAAGTTGTTAAGGAGTTTTTTGAAAAGATGACCTTTGAGGTTGAGCTTGAAGTGGGAGAAATAAAAGAAAATACTCTCCCTTTGAGCTTGGAAACAAAAGAGCCTCAAATTTTAATTGGGGAACAAGGAAGAACCTTAGTTGAAATTCAAAAGGTTTTGGGGAGGATAATAAGGAAGAAAATAGGAGAACAGGTTTTTGTTGACCTCGATATAAATCAATACAAGAAAAAGAAGATTGAGTACCTGAAAGAATTAGCTCAGAGTATGGCTGACCAGGTAGCTTTGCAAAAAAAAGAGAGAACTCTCTCTGCTATGTCAGCTTATGAAAGAAGAATAATCCACCTAGCTTTAGCCGAGAGAGAGGATGTTCAGACCGAAAGCATTGGGGAAGAACCAGAGAGAAGAGTAGTGATAAAACCCGCCTCTTGAGGGTTTTATCTTGGTGAGTAAAAAACCATTGCTATTCTTGGCTTCCACTTTTCGGGATGGGGATGGTAAATGTGGGTTCCTTTTAGGGTTGGATAGCAGCCTTCTTTTTTGAAAATCTGAGACCTCCCTCCGAGGTCTTCTTTGGTGTTAAACATAACCCAATAATTTCCTTTAATCTCAAAAGAGAGGACCTCCCAGTTAAGGGAAACTGGCGAGTTAAAATCTACTGCTTTACTATAATTTAACAGCCAGGGCATAGGAATAGACCCCCCACCAGTTGAAGGGCTGCCTGCTTTTAGGCTAAAGGAATTTTCTTTCTTGGTGCAATCAATATCGTCGTAAAATATTACTTCTCCTTCAGTTTTGACGGCATCAATGGTAGAGGTAACTCGGGAAACATCAATTGAGGAGACGTCATCTGCTACGTAATTGAGAGAGCAGTGGTTTTCGATAGCCGCACCAATGCCTTCTTCTCCTTCAAAAGATGGTTCAGAAAATAAAAATGCTAAATATAAAGGTTGGCCTTGGATGTCTTTAATTTTTACTGATTTGGTTTTATTATCAAAGTCCCCAAGATATTCGGCACTTGACTGAAAAAACCTTGGCGGAGGTGGGGTACCATGACCCTCTTTAGCATAAAGATAAACCCCGGCTCTGTTCCAAAGGAAATAAATAGATTTTAAAGAACTTATAGCAGGGTCATCAGAAGTTTTCCCTGCTCCTGGATTTTTTATTTCAGTTGAATTTTCTTTATTGATATCAAATTCTTTATCAGGAGAAACAAAGACCGAGTACAACTCAGTTGAGGAGCTTATAAATTCTATTAAGGTAGCATCAAAAGAGATTTTGTTCCGGCTCTCAGCAATATATAATTTTTCATTTTTAGCATTTATTAAATAAATTCCAGTGCTTGGTCCGATTTCTGGTTCTTTAGGTGATAAAAGTTGAGGGCTAATAGTATTCAAGATTACATAAGATGAAAACAAGATAGCTAAACCCAAAATCCCAGAGAAAATTCGGCTTTTAGCATCTTTCAATGCTTCTGGTTTCCCAGCTGAAAAGATATAGCGAATGCCACCGTAGATTATAATAACAGAAGCAATAATTGCTCCAATAATTAATGAGAGATTAAAAAAATAAACTACATATTCTGGTAAAGTGCTTGTAGCTCTTAGTGTCGGAGCCCCAGGGATTTTCGGATATTTAGTCTCTAATCCCCTTTCGGCAGCAAGAACAAAAGAACTAAAAAAAGAAAAAAAGAGAAGAACCAAAATTAAAACAAAAAGAAATTTATATTTACTTGATTTCATCGAGTAAGGTTACTAATTTTGTTCTAAAACTCATTTCATTGTCGGGTATATAGACGCTCTTTTTGGTTCATAAAATCCCCAGGCTCCACGCGGTAAAGGAGAATAAACCTTCGATTCCTTCAACTCATTACACCCTAACTTATGAAAAAGTTGGCATCTTCCATTGAGATCCTCTTGGGTGTTTATAAGAACTGCCATATTACCATGAATTGAAACAGATCTCCACTCCTCCACCCCAGGACCTTCTCGATGGGGGGCCTGGCTACAAACACCAGGGGCTGTATCACTGAGAGAAATTTCATAAGATGCTACTGTAGCCTCAGGGTCAGGTTTCCAAGCACAATAGTTTCCCTCACAATCAATAGCCTCATTAAATACTATTTCACCATATAATTTTCCAGTTTTAAAAATGGCAATTGATGAAACTTTATCCCTTACTTTGTCATCAAAGCTGTCCATATTCAAAGAAGCTCCCCAACTACATTTTCCAGTCGGATTTAGAGCCCAGGCTGGATCCCAAGCTGGGCCCCAACCCGCTTCATTAAAGAGAATGTGCTCAAATAAAACCACATTATAGAGGTTAATACTGTTTTTCTCATTTACAATTTTTAGGGACTTGAGATTTTTGTCACTAAAATCTTTCAGGTCTTCCTGACTTGATTGAAGAAACAATGGCCAAGAATCAGTTTCCCAACCTGCTTCTTCTTTATAAAGATAAATTCCAGGTCGGTGCCAGAGGAATTTAAAGGATTTTAAAGAACTTATTACCGCATCGGAAGAAGTGGTCCAGGCTCCGTCATTTGTTATTTTTGTTGGGGTTCCTTCCCAATTTTTTTTAGGATAAATAAAAATTGAGTCTAATTCTAGTTTGTCAGGATCGGCAACTCGTTTATCTGGATCGGCGGGCTTATCACTTATGAACACTATTTTCTCAGGAGTAAAATCTTTGGGAATCTCAGGAGAATCTTGAATATAATATAACTTTTTACCTTCATCACTTATTAAATAGATTCCCACAAAAGGTTTAATTTCTGGCTCCTTGGGTGATATAAGTTCAGGATTAATAGTAGTTAAAATTAAATAAGAACAAAGTAGGAGGACTAAACCTAAAATTCCACCAAACATCCAACTTTTTGCCTCTCTCATTGCTTCAGGTGCTCCAGCTGAAGTTAAATATCGGAATCCCCCATAGATTAGGACGGCAAAAGCGGCAACAGCAGCAATAATTAGAGAAAATTTAAAAATATATTTTACATATTCTGGTAAAGTGGTTTTAGGAGTTATTTCTTCTTCATCAAGTTTTGGATATTCAGCCTCTAAACCTCTTTCAGCAGCAAGGATAAAAGAACTGGAAAAAGAAAGCAAGAGGACAACCAGAAGCAAAATTAAGAGAAATTTGTTTTGTTTCATAATTTATTAATTTAATCTCTTGCTCCTTCGCAGCAAAAGAAATTTTGCATTAAATCTTTTACTATTTTTTTGCAGGCTTCGCTATCTTTATTTCTTCGGCATACTTTTCTCTGATTATCATCTAAAAAATACTCGCTATTGTAGGGATAACAATAGTCGCTCCAAGTAGGGGTTAGATATTCAAAACCAGGGAGAATGAGCAGTTCCTCCCTATTAATTTTATCTAAAGCTATCATACAATTCAAAAGAGTCATTTGAGTCATTCCTGTTTTTAGGACTTTTCCATAACCAGTAATACATTTTTCTAATTTATTCCTTGAATTAGTTAAGGCGTTTAAGAGTTTCCACCTGTTCAGTTGGTCAGGGATATCCATTTCATTGCCCTGTTCATCGGTTATTTTACCTTCAGCCATAACTAAATTTGCAATGTTAGTATTGGCAGTATCTATTTTATCATAAGCTTCTTTGATTTCATTTACTCTTGCTGCAACCTTATCAAAAGGGCCACAAATACCAGTGCATTTGCAGGTACAGGAGATGCAAACACCCAGAAACCAGATGCAATGGCAGATTGGTGTGCAATTTGAGCATTTAAATTCTGGGGGGAGGTCATATAAATCTTCGTTAGTTTTTTCATTATAAGCGGCATCGGCTGCAATTTGGGCATTTTCAATCATATTATCAATATTGAAGATTGTGGTAGAAGCATAAAGTTCAGTATAATCAACTAATTCTCCAATAGGAATTTTCCCTCTTTCAAAACCATTTTCTATATCAGCGCTGATAACACATTTTTCTTCAGGCTCTTGGCCTATGAGTTCTTGGCCTGAAATTCTTTCAAATAGACAATAAAAGGTTGCTGGGTCGCCATCAAAGACATAATATTCTATTGTTGTTGGTGTTGTTGTTGCCTTGCATATCCTTCCGGTTGTTGTTGCCAGTTCGTATTTAGTGCAAAATTTTTTCTTTGGGTCATCTAGATCTTCGAATTCTATGCAGTTAAATTCTATGCAGTATTTTTTCATATCAATATCGTCAAATTCTGTTTTATCGATATATTCCAGTGTTTCTTTGAGGTCGAAAAATTTAACCAGATTTAAAATTGTCCCATATTGACACTTCCATTTCATTAGATTTTCAGCTTCTATTAAAGTATTTAAATCCTCCTCCAACAGTTTTTTCGCCTCTTTTAATCTTTTAATTCCTTCCCTGATATTTAAAAATTCGAGGGGAGCTCCCTCTCCAGTTACCAGTTTCTTAATCTCCTCTCTTAATTCATTTATTCTTGGTCTATCAGGACAAGGATCACCGGTGCAGGGCGTAGGGATGCCAGGGCAAACGCAACTACACACACAATTAGGTGGAGAGCAACTGCACCGATCAATGAGTGCTTTTAATTCTTCAGCCAATTTTTTGAGCTCCTCTGATTTTGTTCTTACTGCCTCAGCCAGTTTTTTGAGACAATCCAACCGGTCATGGTCTTTTATTTTATCTATGGTAGAGGTTGTGCTTGGGTCAGTGTCAATCATATCACCCGTAGAAGTAGAATAGTCATAACAATCTATATTCTTAGCTAAGATATTTTCAACCAGGGTTCCAATTGGAATTTCCTGATAAATTGTTTTTTCTATTGTGGGAGGAGAGATGGTAGGAGGGGGTCCTTCTTGAGGAGGTGTGATTCCTGGGATTTTGAATATTACCAACTGAGGATTGATAGTGACCAAAATTAGATAAGAAGTGAATAAAATAACTAAACCCAAAATTCCAGAGAAAATCCAACCCTTTGCCTCGGCCATTGTAACCGGAGAGCCGCCTGAAATTAAATAGAGAACTCCTCCATAAATTGATACAGCAATACATATAATGGTAACAACTATTAATGATAAATTGAAAAAATATTTAAAATAAAGAGGAAGAGCGTTTTCGGAAGAATATCCTGTTGCCTTGCAGCTTTTACAATCTGGAGAG
>JAHCRD010000059.1 GCA_020148085.1 Patescibacteria group bacterium
ACTCCAACATAAAAAGAATAACTTTTTGGATTAGGTGGTCCAGCTAAAAGATAATTATCAATCAAAGAGGTAATGGCGAAGATGAGATAAGCGAAAATTATAACTAACAGCCAGAGCATAAGAAAATGGTTAGAAGGGGAGGCGGATTTTGCCTGCCACCACCTTCTCAATATTAAAAGTTCCCAAGTTTGGACTTTCTACAAATCCCTGCATGGCTCCTTCAGCAAACCAACCTGTCTCTAAAAGGTCAAACAGCCATTCGTTGGTATATTTTGGATTTTTTTGAGGTATTGCTGAACCAAGTTGTAATAGCCACTCTTTATTAAAATCTTCCTGGGAACCAATTGGGGGAGCGATAATCATAGGTAATCCTAAGCCAGTATAGAAAGAAAGCTCACTTGGTTTTGTCCACAAAATATCGGTTTTTCTTAGGACTCTGTTGAAATGATTGAAATAATCGTTAATGTTTTTCTCAAAGATTATCTCAATACTATCTCCCAATGCTTTTCCCAGACCCAATCGCTGAATATTTTCTAAAAAATAACCTTTTACTTTTCCTCGAATCCCAGCTACCAAAATTATTTTTATTTCCCCAGCTTTAATTTTTTCGGCTAAACTCTCTACAATTTTAATACCAATTTCTTTTTGGGCTCCAGCTCCCCCCACCGCAAACATTATAGTTAAAGGATGGTCTGATTCTCGGGGCAAAAACCCTAAATATTTTTTAATTAAAGACCGGTATCGATAACGATATTGACTCCGCAAGTCAAGATTTGGGATTCGTCGAGCTAAATCTTTCCTGGCAATTTTCTTATTTTTTGAGCCAAGATTTTTTTTGGGCAGTGGATATCCGGTTAAAAAGATATTTCCTCTTTTTACTCCATAAAGTTTTAATCTTTTGGCTACCCTCTGATTGGGAGCAAAATACTTAATTTTACTC
>JAHCRD010000009.1 GCA_020148085.1 Patescibacteria group bacterium
AACACATCATTCTCTGTTAACTCCCTAAAGAGAGGAAGAATTATAATAAAATATATGGCTAATTTACCAGAGATTAGGAAAAATCGCTTAAAGAAATTGAAGAAAATTTTGGATTCTGGGTTAAATCCTTATCCTCAAAAAGCAAAAAGAACTCACGAAATAGGAGAAGTCATTGAGGATTTTTCGAAATTAACTAAAAAAGCTCAGGAAATAATTATTGTTGGAAGAATCAGGAGTTTGAGAACTCATGGAGGGATGACTTTTTTTGATGTTGAAGATAACTCAGGGAAAATTCAAGGACTTTTACGAAAAGAAAAGGTAGGAGAGAGGGGTTATCAGTTTTTCCTGGAACTGGTGGACATTGGTGATTTCCTTGAAGTCAAAGGGACTTTAATGAAAACAAAAACCGGTGAAGAAACCATTGAGGTTTCTGATTTCAATTTTCTGGTAAAATCTCTACTGCCTTTGCCAGAAAAATGGCACGGCCTGAAAGATATTGAAGAAAGATATCGAAAAAGATATTTAGATTTGATATTTAACAAGGAAGTAAAGGAGAAATTTGAAATAAGGTCTAAAATTATAAGGTTGATTCGAGAGTTCTTAGAAGGAGAGGGATTTTTGGAAGTTGAAACCCCAATTTTACAGCCAATTTATGGAGGAGCCAAAGCCAGACCATTTAAAACCCATCTAAACGCCTTGGATGTGGATTTATATTTAAGAATTGCTACTGAACTTTATTTGAAAAGATTGCTGGTTGGTGGTTTTGAGAAAATTTATGAAATTGGGAAATGTTTCCGGAATGAAGGAATAGACAAGTTTCATAACCCCGATTTTACAATGTTAGAATTTTATTGGGCATATGCTGATTATAAAGAAATGATGGAGTTTACTGAGAAGATGTTCAGTTTTCTTTTAAAGAAAATTTTTGGCAAACTTGAAATAAAATATGGAGGTAAAAAAATAAACTTTAAACCGCCCTGGAAGAGAATTGACTATTTTGATTTATTCCAAAAACAAACAGGGTTGAATTTAGGAGACCTTTCCAAAGAAGGATTAGAAAGAGAAGCCAAAAAAATGGAGATTGAAATAGGAAAAGGAGCTCAAAAAGCAGAGATTGCTGATAAGATTTTTAAAAAATTCTGTCAACCAAAAATCTGGAATCCAAGCTTTTTAGTCCATCATCCCCTTGGAGCCTTTCCTTTAGCCAAAGCTTTTGAAAAAAATCCTAAAAAATTAGTTAACTTCCAATTGGTGGTGGCTGGTTGGGAATTGATAAATGCCTTTTCTGAATTAAATGACCCAATTGAACAAAGAAGAAGATTTGAGGAACAGGAAAAATTATACAAAAAAGGATTAGAGGAAGCTCAAAGAATGGACGAAGATTTCTTAACTGCTTTAGAATATGGAATGCCACCAGCTGCTGGCTTTGGCCTTGGAATTGATAGATTGGTAGCATTGCTAACCGATTCCAATAGCTTAAGAGAGGTAATCTTATTCCCAACAATGCGACCAAAATGAGAGCTCGGCAAAATTAATTTTCTTGAGCAACTGACCACCCAAAATTAGCCGAGAAAAATTATAGGTAGTTAGAGGCTTCAGCGCCCTATAATAATCTTTGTCACACCCACCCTCCCTCCCTCCATGCTCAAGAAATTATTTCGCCTCGCTCTACAAATTCTGTGTTAGACATAAATTTCATTCGTCAAAATCCAGAGAAAGTTAAACAGGGTTGCCAGAAAAAAAATGTTGATGTTGATATTGACGAACTTTTAGGTTTGGATAAGGCGAGAAGAGTCCTTATCCAAGAAACAGAAAGATTAAGAGCTGAACAAAAAAAATTAGGCAAAGAAGATTTAATAAAAGCAAGCAGCATAAAAGACCAATTAAAGACACGTTTAAAAAGACTTTCTGAAATAGAAAAAAAGTTTAATGATTTAATGCTTCAAGTTCCTATACCTCCTGCCGCTGATGTTCCTGAAGGGAGAACTGAAGATGACAATGTTCCAATCAAATCTTGGGGCAAACCTCCAAAATTTGAATTTCAGCCCAAAGATTACATTTCCCTCATGGAATCTTTGAATCTTTTAGATTTAGAGCGAGGGGCGAAAATCGGAGGATTCCGTCAATATGTACTCTGCAATGAAGCGGTTTTGTTAGAGCAAGCACTTTTGAGGTGGTCGCTTGATTTTTTGATGAAGAAAGAATTTTCACTTTTTCGACCAAGTATCTTAGTAAAAGAATCTGCCTTGATTGGCACCGGGATGTTTCCCCAGGGTAAGGGAGATACTTATAAAATTGATGATGATTTATTTTTGTCAGGCACAACAGAAGTTCCTTTGATGGCTTATCATACCAACGAGATATTAGAAGAGAAAGAGTTGCCTAAAAAATATGTTGGAATTTCAGTAGCTTTTCGGAGAGAAGTTGGAAGTTATGGAAAAGATGTTAAAGGAATTTTTCGAATTCATGAATTTTGGCAGACTGAGCAAGTAGTAATTTGCAAAAATGATGAAAATGAATCAATCAAGTGGCACGAAGAATTGCTTAAAAATTCTGAGGAGATGATGCAAGCATTAGAATTGCCTTATCGAGTAGTCAATGTTTGTGGTGGAGAATTATCTAGTGGTCAGGTTAAAAGATACGATATTGAGGCTTGGGTTCCTTCTCAAGAAAGATACAGAGAGACCCACTCAGATTCTTATCTCTTTGACTTTCAGTGCCGGCGGTTAAACATAAAGTATAAAACAAAAGATGGAAAAACTGAATTTTGCTATTCTTTAAATAACACTGGAATTGCTGTGCCTCGGATTTTAATTCCTATTATTGAAAATTATCAAAGAAAAGATGGAAAAGTTGATGTGCCAAAGGTTTTACAGAAGTACTTAGGCTTTAAAACTATTCCAAGAAAATGAAAACTTTAATTATCCTTCGTGGTTGGCAAAGTTCAAAGGGAAAATGGCAGGAAGTGAAAGAAAATATTGAAAGTGATGAGATCGAAGTTATTATTCCCGACCTCCCGGGCTTTAAACCAGAAACCGAGTTAGAGAAGCCATGGAATTTGGATGATTATACTGAATGGCTAAAGGATTTTTCTCAAGATAGAGAAAAATTTTTTTTGTTGGGGCATTCCTTTGGAGGAAGAGTAGGAATAAAGTTCGCAGTTAAATATCCCCAAAAACTTTATGGGTTAGTTTTGGTTTCAGCTGCCGGAGTTAAAAAAGAACCTCGAGTTTCTTCGAAAATTTTGGGATGGGGAGCGAAAATGGTAAGAACTTTAAAGATTGAGGAGATGCCAGAAACAAAAGGTTTATGGCAGATTTTCAGAAAACTTTTCTACCGTTATATTTTGAGAAAAACCGATTATTTGGAAGTCTCAGGATTTTTGAAAGATACCATAAAAAATATCTTAAAAGAGGATTTAACACCACTTTTGAAAGAAATAAAAGTCCCGGTTTTAATTTTATGGGGTGAAAAAGATAAAATCACCCCCTTAAGTGATGCTACCTTAATGAAAAAAGAAATAAAATTTTCTGAGCTACAAATTTTAAAGAACATTGGTCATACTCCTCATTTAGAAAATCCAGAATTATTAGCTCAAAAAGTTAAAGAATTTCTAATTTAACATGAAGATATTTGTCGCTATTCTTTGGTTTTTGATTTTCTTCAAAACTCTCTTTTTTTGGGTTTGGCTTTGGCAGCTCAAAGAATATCACTTTGGCAGATTCCGAGCTCACTTTGAAACCCAGGCAGTAAAGAAACTGATTTCTAGTTTTTGGCGGATTAAATTTCCTAAATTTACCAAAAAAACTATTGTTATTTTGTTTTCTGGAATAGTATTAGAAGGCTTAATAATTTTTTATATCTTCCCCTTAAAAAATATCATATTTTATCTTTTGCTTTTAATTCTGCTCATTTTAAGCCCGGTAATTTCCTCTTTGCTTATTTTGCTTTTTCAAATTCCAACAGCTATTTTAAGAAAGAGAGTTTTAAAAAGAGCTCAACAAAAAATAGAAAAATTTAAAAATCTCTTGGTTATTGGCATTTCCGGTTCTTATGGTAAAACCTCAACCAAAGAATTTTTGGCTGAAATCTTATCTAAAAAATTTAAAGTTTTAAAAACAAAAAAACATATTAATGCGGAAATCGGAATTGCTCAAGCCATTTTAAATGAATTAACCGAAGATTATGAGATTTTTATTGTAGAGATTGGAGCTTATGAGCGAGGAAAAATAAAGGAAGTTTGTCAGATGATAGAGCCCAAAATAGGGATTTTAACCGGTATCAACGAGCAACATCTTTCTACCTTTGGTTCTCAAGAGAATATTATCAAGGCAAAATTTGAGTTGATGGAGAGTTTACCTCAAAATGGTTTGGCTATCTTTAATGGCAACGATAAGATAATTAAAAATGAAAAATTAAAAATTAAAAATTATAACCCAAAATTAAAAATTGTAAAATTCTGTTCTACGGAAGAAAAAATAGATCTTTGGGCAGAAGATATTGAGATGGAGAAAGAAGAGATTTCTTTTAAAGTTTTTTCAAAGAGTGGAGATTCTGCTGATTTCAAAGTAAACTTAATTGGAGCTCAAAATGTTGAAAATATTTTGTTGGCAACTCTCTGTGCCAAAGAATTGGGTATGAAATTGAAAGAAATTGCTGAAATTTGCTCGAAGCTTAAGCCCTTAAAAGGAGCCATGCAGCTTTTAAAAGGAAAAAGGGGGTTAAATATTTTAGATGCTACTTACTCTGTCAATCCTCAAGGAGTTTTATCTCATTTGGATTATTTAAAAATTTGGCTAAACAAAAAAATCATTGTTATACCTTGCCTTATTGAGCTTGGTTCCGCCTCAAAAGAAATCCATCAGAAAATAGGGGAGGAGATGGGCAAAATTTGCAACTTAGCCATAATCACAACTAAAGACAGATTCAAAGAATTAAAACAAGGTGCTCAAAAATCCGGAATGCCTTTAGAAAATATTTTACTTCTTGAAAAATCAAAAGAAATCTTTCGACAGATAAAAGCTTTTTCCAGTCCCGGTGATATAATCCTCTTAGAAAGCCGAGTGCCAAAGAAATTGATTAATTTATTATTGGGAAATAATGTTTGAATATGTCTAAAAAAATCAGTCAAGAAATCATAAAATTCACTCAACAATTAGTAAAAATTCCTTCTCAGAATGGGATTGATCCAGAAAAAGACATAGTTAAATTAATTGCTAAGAAATTAAAAAGTTTTGGTTTTTCTCCAAAAATAATCGGGCCATCAAAACATCCATCAGTAATTTGTTTTTTGAAAAAGCCAAATGCTAAAAAAGTTATTTGGTTGGAAAGTTGTATAGATACAGTGCCCATCGGAGATTTGAAAAAATGGAAATACCTGCCATTTAAAGGGGTAATTAAGGGAAATAAAATGTATGGTAGGGGAGTAGCTGATTCAAAAATAGCAATAGTTATTTTTTCTTATCTTGCAAGAGAACTTTGGAAAAATCCTGAATTTAAGGGAAATATTTTTTTAGGATTTGATGCTGATGAACAAAGCGGGAACTTCACTGGCTTCAAACAAATTTTAAAGTATGCTCCAAAAACAGATATTTGTATTTTAGGCTATCAAGGTATAAAGGAAATTTCTATTGGAAGCCGAGGATGGCTTCGTTTGAAATTAACTTTATTTGGTAAATCTGCTCATACTGGAATAAGGTATAAAAAAGGAGTTAATGCCATTCATAAAATGCAAAAAGCGATAGATGCTTTATTAAATTTATCTTTTCTCAAACAAAAAGAAAAGTTTTTTGAATATGGGAGCTCATTAAATATTTCTTTGATTAAAGGAGGAATTGCTATTAATGTTGTTCCAGACAAATGTGAAGCAATTGTTGATGTCAGAACTCTTCCTTCCCAAAAACCCAAACAGATTCTGGAAGAAATTACTCAAGGATTAAAGGAAATTAAGAAAAAAGATAAAGACTTTAACTTTAAAATTGAGGTTTTCCAAACCCAAGATGCTTTTCTAACCAATCCTGACTATCCTTTTTTGAAGGTGCTGAAGAAGGAAGCTCAAAAGATTTTAAAAAGAGAGGTTCCTTTTGTAACCTCTGGTGGTGGAAGTGTGGGAAATTTGATTAGCGAAAAAGATATACCAATTTTAAATGGTTTTGGCTGTAAATGTGGGAATATTCATGCTCCGAATGAATGGATTAACATTTCTGATATTCCTAAAGTTTTCAAAATTTATCAAGAAACACTAATCGAATTTACAAAAAAATAAGAAATCTATTATGTTAAAGATTGAGGAAATAAAAGGTAAAAAAATATGGGAAGATTTTCTTTTGGGGTGTGAGGAAAAAACTTTTTTGCAAAGTTGGAATTGGGGGGAGTTTCAGAAGATGATGAAGAATAAGGTTTGGAGGTTTGGAGTTTATGATGGTGGTGATTTGGTTGGAGTGACTCAAGTTTTTAAGATTGAAGCAAAGAGAGGAACTTTTTTATTTGTACCACATGGACCAATCCTGAGAATTAAAAATGAAAAATTAAAAATTAAAAATTACAATTCAAAATTCAAAAAAGAGATTCTAAATACATTTTTAGAAGAACTGAAAAGAATTGCGAAACGAGAAAATTGTGGTTTTGTCAGGGTGGCGGCGATTTGGGAAAGAATAGAGGAAAATGAGAAAATATTTAAAGATTTAGGTTTCAGAGAAGCGCCGATGCATATCCATCCGGAGGTAACTTGGGAGTTGAATCTTGAAAAATCCGAAGAGGAACTTTTGATGGATATGCGAAAGACAACCCGTTATTTAATAAGGCAAGGTTTAAAAAATGAAGAGCTAAAAATAGAAAAGTCCCAAAATCCAGAAGATATTGAAGTCTTCAATAATTTATATCAAAAAACAGTTGACCGTCATCACTTTGTTCCTTTTTCCCTCAACTATTTAAAAAATGAATTTTTGGCTTTTTTGCCGGACGGGCAAGTTTTAATTTTTTTGGCAAAATACAAAGGAGAATGTTTGGCTTCCTCTCTCATCATTTTTTGGCAAGGAATTGCTTTTTACCACCAAGGTGCCTCAGTTAAAAAATATCCAAAAATCCCCGTCTCTTATCTGTTACAATGGGAAACCATCAAAGAAGCCAAAACGATGGGTTGTAAACTTTACAATTTCTGGGGAATAGCTGAGACAGAATCAAAAAAGCATCCATTTTGGGGATTAAGTTTGTTTAAAAAGGGCTTTGGTGGCTATGAGAAAAGATACGTCAAGACTCAGGATTTACCTCTTTCTTTCAAATATTGGTTGACTTTCGCCTTTGAAGTTTTGAGGAGAAAAAGAAGAGGATTCTAAAATGTATGAGGAGGAAGTTTAAGAAAATTAGGAGACGAAGATTTAAAAAAAGAAAATCGATTTTGAAAAGTCGATTTTTTTGGGGTTCTGTGTTTATTTTTGTTTTAGGAACTGTTATTTTGTATTTTTTATTTTTTTCGTCACTTTTTCAGGTAGAGAAAGTTATAGTGACTGGCAACGACAAAATTCTCAAGAAGGATATTCAAGCTGTAGTTAGAGCAAATTTGGAGAAAAAAATAGTATTATTTTCAAGCAGAAGTATTTTTTTAGTTAATTTGCAGAAGATAGGTGAAGATATTTTGAACGATTTCCTTCAGATAGCCGAAGTTGAAATTAGCCGAGGATTGCCTGATGCTTTGAATATTATTGTTGTTGAAAGATTGGGAGTAGCTACTTGGTGCCAGGAAGACTATTGTTTTTTAATGGATGATGAGGGAGTGATTTTCGAGGTAAATCCGCCCGACCAAACTCTTCTCAAAATCATAGATAAACGGGATAGAAACCTTTTTACTTTAAGAGATAAAGTCATTGAAAAAAATCGTCTTGAAAGAATTCTGGAAATCCAAAGAAAATTGACGAAAGAGCTTGAAATTGCTATTCAAGAATTTATTGTTTTTGTTGAACGTTTAAATGTAAAAACCTTGGAGGGTTGGGAAATCTACTTTGATTTAACAGGTGATATAAAATTAGCTTTAACCAAGCTTAGCTTGCTTTTAGAAAAAGAAATCCCTCCCGAGGCCAGAGAGAGTCTTGAATATATTGATTTGAGATTCTCAAAAGTTTATTATAAATAATTCTTACAGAGAACAGTTCTCTGTATTTTAATTTTAGTCAATATAGTAAATAAAGATTGAGTTGCCGGCGCGAGTAACTGGTCGATAATCATTTAGCCAATTATAATAACCGGTAGGTTGGTTGAACCCTTTGACAGGAGTCCCTCGGCCTCCTTGAAGTAAGGTAGCAGAAATAGCAAGATAGTTTCCTTTGGGAAATTCATTGTGAGGATTTGTTCCTTGCCAGGGAATATATTTTTCTCTTAAATAATAAGGGGCATCTCCACCACCAAAATAGTCAACATAGATTTTCTCAATATTGTTTTTTTCAACCCAATTTTTGAGCCGCTTTAAATCCTGGCCCCAATCATAATTTGAATCAACTACATATTTATAACCATTCTCAGGGCCTTCACCGATTTCATTGAAGTAAGACAAATAATGAGGGAAGGTGCTCAAAGAAGAAAAACCATACCAGAAGCCAAGAATCAACAGAGAAACAATAATAATTTTTCTTACTGGGATACTTTTCAAATTCCAATAACCTTTTTTAATAGCAAGAGCTACCAGAATATAAGTAAAAGGGAAAACTGGTAAAACGTGCCGTACTCCAATATTAAGATTCCCTTTAATTGAAGTTATCCAATAGATTGCCAAAAAGACAAGCATGGAGAATTCTGGAAAATGTTCTCGGAGCCAACCTCTTTTCCAGCAAAAAATCGCAAACAAGATTGCCAACAAAGTTAAAAGATGAAAAGCCAAAGGAACTTTCAAAAAATAAACAAGCGGGAAATAGTACCACCAGCCAGCAGCCGAAACCATTCCCAAAAAATATACCGTATTTCCACCAGCCACCCTCTGGGTTGCCATGGAAAGTCCTAAAAGGTAATGGCCAAAAGGTCGCAAAATTGGGTTTTGAGCCATCCAGACATTTGTTCTTATTAAGGTCGGGAAGGGATTTGAGCTTAAGAGATATTTTGTATCTTCAACTTGTTTTTCTAGGGGATAGTTCCAAGTATGGAATAAATAAACCGACCAAATTACTAAAGCTACAACAACTAAAACTAAAAGACCAAGACCTACATATCTGAAGAGATTTTTTAACTTTCTGCCTTTCTCTGAAAAAAGGAAAAGATAGACCAAAGTGATAATTGCAAAAAGTGGCAAAAGCAAAATGCAAGAGAATTTCAAAAGCAAAGCGATTCCTAAAGTAAGTCCTGCTAAAATTATATTTAACTTCTTTGGATTTTTTAAGAATTTTAAATAAAAGAAAATTGCCAAAACAATTCCCAAGGTAGCTCCCACATCAGTGGTTACCAATCTGCCATGAGCTAAAAAAGTAGGGGAGAGGGCAAAAAGAAATAAAACAGAAATTCCTGTAAAATTACCTCCAAGTTTTCTTGCCCAATGGAAAATTAACCAACCAATAAATATCAATATCAAAATCATTGGGATTCGGGACCAGAAGATAATTTTATCAGCATCGTTGCCCGATTGATATAAAAACTGATTGCCAAACCACCATTGTCTATTAACTCCTTCGAGCCACGAGGGATGATTCTCTGGGAAATTAAGACTCTGGGTTAAGAGAGGTAAAGCTGCCAAATCTTTTATTAAAGGTGGATGTTCGGGATTAAGCCGGTAATCTTTTTGGCTTAAATAAGCGTAGCCGGCTGGAATATGGGCTGATTCGTCCATAGTAAGAGAAATATCTTTCATACTGAAAAAAGCCAAAAAGAACATTAAGATTAAGAGACCCGCAGCTATTAGATTTGTGAGACGATTGGACATAAATATTTTAGATTATTTAATTTCGTAGATCCAAAACCCCCTCTCTGCTTTAAATTCTCCCTCGGGAAATGTCTGAGAGAGTTCTTGGAATAAATTTCCCTCCTCTTTTATTGGCACAATTACCGTGTTTTTTCCTATTTTAATTTTCTCGATATCTTCTGGTAATAAGTAGGTAGCTCGGGGTTCTTTGAATTTCGTTCTTTCGATAAATTCTATTGTCTGGGAAGGCATGGGAATTCCTTGGACCAAAATTCCTGGTTGGTTGACTATCACATATTTTTTTGTTATCTGAGACAAGGAATTTAAATAATTACCAATTTCAATGTAGTCACTTGAGAATGCTTCTTTTACTTCCTGATTCTTGCCCCAAAGCCAGAAATACCTCCAGCATTGGCTGAAAACAAAGGTTGCTATTAAAATTAAAAGGCAAGAGACCAATCCAATTCTCATTAAAGATTTAGGTTTTAGTTTGATATTTTGCTTTATCTTTAAATAAAGAAAGTTAGCTCCCAGAGCAGCAAAAATAAAAGTTGGGGGAATGGCTCCGATGGTTCTTAAAAAGTGGGGAATACCTTCAACTGTTAAGATGCCGGGCAACAACATTATGAACCACCAGCTTAAAAGTAAGCAGTAAATAGTAAATAGTAAATAGTTTTTGTTTTTCTTTACTTTAAATGTTTCCTTAATTGAATAAGCGAAGCCGATTAGAAATAGAATTCCGATTGGCCAAAAAAGAACTGGTTTTCCAGCAATATTGTGGCGCCAGTTTCCATCGCCAGAGAAATTAAACATTAAAAGATGACGAATCAAACTCTGACCAAAAGCTTTTATTGGATTTTGTTGGGCGAAAATTGAAACACCAGCTGCTCGAGAAATAAAATCTTGAGGATTTTTTAAGAAATATATTCCGAGAGGTAAAGCAATAATGAAAGTAAACAGTAAAAAGTAAATAGTAAAGCGTAAGAAATTTTTTTGTAAGTTTTGTCTTTTGTAAACCAACCACCAGAAAATTAAAACAAAAAGGACTAAAAAAATTGCGAATCTAAAAGCAATATAAGTGTAAAATCCCAAACCAAAAAATATACCTGCTATTATAAAATTTGAGATTTTTTGAGTTCGAAAGCCCCGGAAAAGAAAATAAAACAGAAAAACTAAAAAGAAAGGAACTAAAATTGCTCGGAAAGCAATTCGAGAAAAGTTTATGTGCCAAAAAGAAATGGCTAAAAAGAAAGAAGAAAAGAGAGCGATGTTTCTTGAAACCTGAAATCTGAAACCCGAAACCTGAAAGAGCTCTTTTGCCAAAAAATACACTCCTAAAACAGTTAAAACTCCGATGAGAGCTGGAATAAATTTTAAAGACCACAAAGAAATACCAAACAGAGAAAAACTCAAATGAATTAAATTTATAAAAAGACCTTCTCGACCATTGTTTTCTGGATAAAAAATTTTACCGGCTTGGGTAATCGCTTGATTTCCATTCATTGCTTCATCAGGATAAAGCCCCGGCGGAACAGAATCTAAATTCCAAAACCTAAAAAAAACAGCCACCGCCAAGATAGCTAACAAAACAAAAATATATTTTTTAGATTTGAGATTTGACATTTGAGATTCTATTAAATCCACTTTTTAATCTTAAAAAATATAAGCATTGCCGCGGCTCCACCTATCATTGTGCCAAAAATTATCCAAAAATCTCGAGGAGTTCCAACAAAAGGGAGATAGCTTGTGTTCATTCCAAAAATTCCAGCCAGCAGAGTTAAGGGAAAAACAATAACCGAAAAAATAGTTAAAACTTTTATAATCTCATTAGTTTTTGTGGTCAAGAGCAATTGATTGGTGGACTCTAAGGCACTAAGAGTTTTATGACGTGTATTTAAAATACCTTGTATTTGGTTATGCAAACTTATTAAGTTATGGAAATAGGGAAGAAATTTTTTATTGAAAAGGGTTTGAGCTTCTTGAGCTAAATTTGTCAAAACCAATTTTTGAGGTTCAATTATTCTTTGGAAGCCAATGATATC